>CALVLG010000041.1 GCA_944336815.1 uncultured Bacilli bacterium
TTTGAAAGACTTTTAAAGAGTCTTTTTTTGTGTTATCATGTATTTAGGGTGGTTGTTTTCATGCAAGTAGTTTTAGATAATAAACTTTTTGAAGTTGAAATTATAAGAAAACCTAATAAAAATATATATATGCGTTTTAAAAATCAAAATACCATTATGGTGAGTTGTAATCGCTTGGTAAGTGAAAAAGAAATTGAAAAGCTCTTAATAAAAAATAAAGAGTCTTTGCTTAAAATGTATGAGAAAAAAGCTAAAGAAGAAATGAATGATGCTTTCTTTTGGTATCTAGGTAAACCTTATACAAGAGTCTTTGATGGTGTAAGTAAAGAAGCCACTTTTGCAAGGGATTGCATTATAATCAAAGATGACAAAATGCTAAATAAATTTTATGCTCAAGAATGTGTAAGAATATTTCAAAGTGAAGTAAATAGAATAGTTCCTTATTTTAAAAATATTCCTAACTTTTCTTTAAAAATCCGGAAAATGAAAACTAGATGGGGCGTTAATAATATTACGAAAAAAACTATCACTTTGAATAGTGAACTTTTAAAAAAAGATTTAGATTTATTAGATTATGTTATTATTCATGAATTATGTCATTTTTATGAAGCCAATCATAGTCCGCGGTTTTGGGCTCATGTGGCCGAATATTATCCAAAATATAAAGAAGCACGAAGGAGGCTTAGAAGTATATGAAAATTGAATCTTTAAAAAATCCCCGCGTCAAAAAGTGGGTGCGTCTAAAAGACAAAAAAGAACGGGATAAAATGAATATGTTTTTAGTAGAAGGTAGTCATTTAGTGACCGAAGCAAAGAAAAAAGGCGTTGTTTTAGAAATAATTACCACGGAAGAAAAAAAAGAAGCCCGAATTCCAACTTATTTTGTTACGAAAGAAATCATGAAAAAACTAACTGACCAAGTAACGCCTCCTAGTGTGATTGCTGTTTGCAAAAAACAAGAAGAAGAGTTTACTGACGAGCCTTTGCTTATTTTAGATGGCATTCAAGATCCTGGTAATTTAGGAACGATCATTCGTAGTGCCGTTGCTTTTGGCTTTAAAGAAATTATTCTTAGTGAAGATACGGTTGATGTCTATAACCCCAAAGTAATTAGAAGTACGGAAGGAATGCTTTTTCATGTTAAAGTCCTCCGGAGAGATTTACCTGAATTTTTAAATTCCATTGTTAAAGAATATATGATATGTGGAACTGATGTAACAGAAGGTGTATATGTTGAAAAAACGGCTTTTCCTCCTAAGTTTGCTTTAATCATCGGTAGTGAAGGCCAAGGTATGCGAGGTAATGTCCGTTCATTTTGTGATAAGTTTTTCTATATTCCAATGGAAAATACTTGTGAAAGTTTAAATGCTGGTGTAAGTGCTTCAATTTTAATGTATGAAATATATAAAAAAGGTGTTTTATGAGTAAAATTTATTTTGGTTATATTACTTCGACACATGGTTTAAAAGGTGAACTTAAATGTTTTTCTACTTTTGAACGAACTGATTTAGTATTTAAACCTAATTTTCCTATTTATATCAATGATCATCAGCACTTAATTACTAGTTCTAGACCGCATAAAACATTTACTTTAATCACAATCGACAATTTAAAAGATATTAATTTAGTTGAGCACTTTCG
The DNA here is from genome assembly GCA_944336815.1 of uncultured Bacilli bacterium. Lineage (GTDB taxonomy): Bacteria > Bacillota_I > Bacilli_A > RF39 > UBA660 > Ventrenecus. The sequence continues at coordinate 1,642 of CALVLG010000041.1, forward strand.
TCATCAAAAAATTTATATTGAACGTAATGATTTACCTTTAAAAGAAAACGAGTTTTTATTTATGGATTTAATTGGTTTTACCGTTAGTGAAGACGGAAAAAAACTTGGAAAAGTAACAGAAATCCGTTATAATAATGGTGGCATTTTACTAAATGTGGTAAGTAGCAGTTCTTTTCTAATTCCTTACCAAGATTTTTATATTAAAAAAATAGATTGGTTAAAAGGCCAAATCGAAGTCAAAAATGCCAAGGGACTGATGTTATGAAAATAGATATTTTAACGCTTTTTCCAAAAATGTTTGACGGAATATTACAAGAATCAATTATCAAAAGAGCTATTGAAAAAAAACTTGTTACGATTAATGTAATTGATTTTCGTAAGTTTTCTAAATTAAATAATCATCAAGTTGACGATACTCCTTATGGTGGTGGGGGCGGTATGGTTTTAAGATGTGAACCCCTTGTCAGTGCAATTGAAAGTGTTAAAGATGAAAATAGTAAAGTTCTTCTTATGTGTCCACAAGGAAAACCTTATAAAGAAGCTGATGCCCTTCGTTTAAGCCAAGAAAAACATTTGATTTTCGTCTGTGGTCATTATGAAGGTTATGACGAACGCATTCGTTCATTTGTTGATGAAGAACTAAGTATTGGCGATTATGTTTTAACGGGCGGTGAAATTCCTTCCATGGCAATTATGGATTCCATTATTAGATTGCTTCCGGGCGTTATTAAAGAAGAATCTTATACGGAAGACTCATTTATGAATGACTTACTAGATTATCCAACCTATACCAAACCAGCTGATTTTCGCGGTTTAAAAGTACCTGAAGTATTATTATCTGGTAATCATGAAAAAATAAAAGAATGGCGTGCGGCCCAAAGAATTGAAAACACTAAAAAAAGACGTCAAGACTTATTAGAAAAATAGGGTGGTTAAGATGGCATATCAAATAAAAAAAGAAAAGAAAAAGAAAAATTTAGGTCGTAAGAAAATGAATTTAGATGGCATGACAATGAAACCAAAATTAAAAGCCCATCAAAATTTGATTTCTGTTAGTGAAATTATTGTTATCGCGCCATCTTTAAAGAAAGGCGTTATTAAAAAAAGTTTAAAACTTTCTTTTCGCCGTCTTTTTAAATTAGTAATGGATACTTTAGAAAGCGCTGATACTAGTGAGGGTGATATATTACTAGCCTTAGATGAAGTAGCTAAAACAAAAAAAATCTTGCAAGATAAATATCGGCAAGAATTAGACCAACAAGAATATCATTTAATGTGGCATAAAGTTACTTTGCTAGAAAGAGAATTAAAAGAAAAAAGAGCTTGGTTAATAAAAATGCAAAAAAACTATGCGATGTTTTTAGAAAGTGAATTCAAAGAAAAAAAGGGAAGAGGAAGATAATGCAAGTATTTGATTTTGACAACACGATTTATCACGGGGAAAGCACTTTTGACTTTGCCTTATATGTTATCATGCGTCGGAAAAGATTATTAAAAAAAATACCTAGTTTAATTAAAATTTTTTGGAAATATAAAAAATGTCAAATGACTTTACCGGAATTTTATGATGAATTAAATAAATATCATGATCTTTTTATAGAAAATCGTTCTTTTATTTTAGAATGTGTCGACGGTTTTTGGCAAAAAAATTATCATAAACTAGATGCGGAAATGTTAAAAAAAATTAAACCTGGTGACGCTATAATAACTTGTAGTCCTAGCTTTCTTCTTGCTAAGATAAAAAATGATTTAAAGGCTTCAACCTTAATCGCCACCGAAATCGATTTAGAAAAAGGGATAATTAACCATTTGAACTTTGGTCAAAATAAAGTCACCGCGTTTAAAAAGAAATTTCCTAAGAAAAAAATTACAACGGTATATACCGATTCTTATAATGATAAAGCCTTAATGGACGTGGCTAAAAATGTTTATTTAGTAAAACATGGTAAATGTCAAAAAATAAAATAGGAGGAATAAAAAATGGCTATTATAAAATTTAATAATGATGAAGAATTAAAACGATTTTTAAAAACAAAATCTTTTCAAAGAAAGACTTTTTCTGGTTCAGAGGGAACATGCTTTGTCTCGCCGACTGATTCTTTAGCTTATAAAATTTTTGATTTTCCTAAAGAGTTAGATTTAAAGAAAATTATTACAACAGAAACCATAGATCTACCTTCATTTGCTTTCCCAATCGATATATTTACTGTTAATGGGCAAGTTAGAGGTTACACAGCCCCTTTTATCAAACCAGATTTATTTAGTATGGACGGTGTTTTTGATTTAGATACTTTTACCCAACTTGATTTTATCGCGTTAAAAAAGGCCTTGCTTTCCTTTAAAAAGGATACGTTAATCTTGTCCCAAAACCATATTAGAATGTATGATTTATTTGCTAATTTAATATATACGGGGCAAAAATTAGTCGCGATTGATACCTTAGAATATGAATTTGATAATCGAGCTGATTTAGTTAAATTTAATAACGAATGTATTACTTATGCTTTTGCAAGATTATTTGGCATCGTCATTGATAACCGAAATCTTGATGAAACCCTTGATCCATTAGATTATCTTGATGAAATAGCTAAAATCCAAAAAGTATATAAGCGGTAAGCCTAATAAGGCCCCGCTTTTTTCACGTGCAACTCCTATTAAAATGTAGTATACTTTTAGATGTGATGAAAATGTATGTAGACGTATTAGTAGAAATAGAAACCAAACATCTTGATAAAACTTTTACTTATCATGTGCCAAAAGAATTAGAAGCTGAAGTAATGATTGGTAAACGAGTTTTAGTTCCTTTTGGGGCCCGTGAATTAGAAGGCTATATTTTAAATATTAAAGATAGCTCTGAAATGGCAACCAAAGATCTAACCAATATCTTAGATGCTGAACCGATATTAAATGATGAACTACTTTACTTAGGCAAGTTTATGCAAAAACAAACTCTTAGTAGCTTATGTAGTTGTTATAACACGATGCTTCCTAAAGCCTTAAAAGCATCCCAAAAAAGTCAAATCAAAGTCAAAAAAGAAATTTATTTAAAACTAACAGCTTCTTTAGATGAACTTTTAAAAGAGCCTATTACGAGTGCTGGTCGTGATGTTCTTTCCTTATTTACCAATGCGGATGCTGTTTTACAAGCGAAAGCTAATAAAGTTAGTGCTTCAGCAGTCAAAACCTTACTAAATAAAGGCTTTTTAGTTTTAGAAGAAAGGGAAGTATATCGTTATAATCTAGATTCTTATCAAGAAGAACAACCAAAAAAATTAAATGCTGAACAACAAAAAGCCTATGAAAAAATAACAGCTAGTTTTGGTAAGCCGCAAGTGTTTTTACTTCATGGGGTTACTGGTTCAGGCAAAACCGAAGTATATCTAAATGTTATTGCTGACTGTTTAAAAATGGGCCAAGAAGCCTTAGTTTTAGTTCCTGAAATAAGTTTAACTCCGCAGTTTGTTGAAAGATTTAGTAAACGTTTTCCAAAGCAAATAGCTGTTCTTCACAGTGGTCTATCAAATGGCGAAAAGTATGATGAATATCGTAAAATAATGCGTGGTGAAGTTGCTATTTGTATAGGTGCTAGAAGCGCTTCCTTCGCTCCCTTTAAAAATTTGGGGGTGATTATTATGGATGAAGAACAAACTGATTCTTATAAACAAGAAAATAATCCCCGTTATTTTACCTTAGATATTTTAAAAGAACGAAGTAAAATTCATTCTTGTCCTCTTGTTTTAGGTAGTGCAACGCCTTCTTTAGATACCATGGCACATGCCCATAAAAAAATATATGCGTACTTACCTTTAACCAAAAGAGCTAACAACGCAAGCCTCCCCGAAATAATTTTAGTTGATATGGCTGAAGAAATGCAAGCTAGACATCCTATTATCAGCCGGGAATTAGAATGTTTAATTATTGAAAGACTAAATAAAAAAGAACAAATCATGCTTTTATTAAATCGGCGCGGGCATTCTACTACGATTACTTGTTCTAACTGTGGTTTTACTTATCGCTGTCCGCATTGTGATATAACCCTAACTTATCACCGTACTACTAAAAATCTTCGTTGTCATTACTGTGGTTATACGAAATATATCACTGATACTTGCCCTAATTGTCAAGCTAAAAGTTTATCTTACTATGGAATGGGGACCGAAAAATTAGAAGAATATTTAGAAGAAATATTTCCAACGGCTAAAATTGTCCGCATGGACCGTGATAGTACGGCTAATAAAGGTAGTCATGAAAAAATTATTAAGGACTTTCAAGAGCATAAATACGATATTTTACTTGGAACCCAAATGATTAGTAAAGGTCTTGATTTTCCCGATGTTACTTTAGTTGGCATAATTGATGCTGATGCATCATTAAACATTCCTGATTATAAAAGTAATGAACGAACATTTGCCTTACTTTCCCAAGCTAGTGGGCGAGGTGGTCGAGCTAAAAAAGCGGGCACCGTTGTTATTCAAACCTTTAATAAAGAAAATCCGGTTTTACAGTTCGTGGCCTTAAACTCTTATCAAAAATTTTATGCTTATGAAATGAATATTCGCAAAACCCTAAAATATCCCCCTTTTTATTATTTGGCTTTATTAACAATTAAAAGTAAAGATTATGAACAAGCTAGTAATGAGGCTCGTAAAGCTAAAGAATTTTTAAGTAATAATGTTTCTAATGAAACGATAGTCCTTGGCCCAGCAACAGCTAACTTGTTCTTTGTAAATGGTATCTATCATTTTGAAATCTTGCTAAAATACCGTTTTGATGATAAAATAATGCCGTGTTTAAAAGAACTTGATGAAATGATTTTGCTAAACAAAAAAGTGACGCTTGATATTGATTTTCACTATTAGAAAGAAGGAATAAAAATGAAAAAATATCGTCTTATTCGTGGGGCTTTGTTAGGTGTTGCTCTTGTCACATCTTCCCCAACAATTGCTAAAGCCGAAGCAAAAGGCTTTGCTATTACTTCGTCATCACTTGAAACTAATGCAGCTAATTTTTTTGACCGTTTAATTGACTGGAGTGCTTCTGTTGATGAAAAAGTTTCGGAAAAAGTAGTTGATCCTCTTAAAGATAAATTGACTGAAATGTCTTTGTTTTCTAAAGATTCATTATGGCTAATAGAAAAACAAGGAAGTCTAGCTAAAGAAGAAAGTCATTACTTTTTCGTTCATAAAGAGCATTCAATAGCTAAAAACTATTACTATGATCGTTTTTATAACGAAGTTAAAAAAGATAGTCCGGAAGTTGCTGGTGTTTTGACTAAAGAAATGTATTTTTCCGTTAATGATTTAGATGATGAAGCCTTTTTAAAAATGATTTATGAAAATAAAATGACAGGGGAAGTTTATGTAAACTTTGCTGATGTTAATGAAAACGGTGAACTTAGCTGGCTACCAGATGCTAAACTTGGCCAGTTTAATAAACAATTTATTCGTTATCAAAACTGGATGCCTTTATTAGGTGTTTCTAATGATGAAAATAAAATAAGCATTGATGAATTAAATGGCTACCTTGAACAATTAGAAGACCAACGAAAAGAAAATGAATTAATGAGGAGTAAAAGATGAATAAACCAAAAGTAATATTTATGGGAACTCCAACTTTTTCGGTCCCAGTTTTAGAAATGCTTATTGAAAATACTGAAGTTGTTTTAGTTGTTACCCAACCAGATAAAGAAGTAGGACGCCATCATATCTTATCCCCAAGCCCCGTAAAAGAAGTTGCTTTGGCTCATAATATTCCTGTTTTTCAACCGGAAAAAATTAAAAATGATTATGAGCTTATTTTAAAAACGCCATGCGATTTAATCGTGACTTGTGCTTATGGCCAAATTGTTCCCGAAAAAGTGTTAGAATATCCGCCATTAAAAGCAATTAATGTTCACGCTTCCTTGCTTCCTAAATACCGTGGGGGTGCACCTATTCATTGGTGTTTAATAAATGGCGATGAAAAAACCGGTGTTACAATTATGTATATGGATAAAGGCATGGATACAGGGGATATAATAAGTTTTCAAGAACTAACTATTCTTCCAGAAGACAATACTGGTACTTTATTTACCAAGTTATCTGTTTTAGGGGCCAACTTATTAAAAGAAACGCTTCCTAGTATCATAAATAAAACAAACGAACGGCTTAAACAAGATGAAAGCCTTGCTACTATGGCGCCAATTATTAAAAGAGAAGATGAACACTTGAGTTTTTTGACAAACGGGCAAGCCATTATCAATAAAATTCGAGGGTTAAATCCTTTCCCATTAGCAAACATTCTAGTTAATCAAGAAGAATTTAAAATTGTTGAAGCTAATTTTATAAAGAAAGAAAATACTATTCCTAATAAAGTGATGGATATAAAAAAAGATGGGATAGGGATAGGATGCCAAGATGGAATTATTTACCTTACTAAAATTAAGCCCTTTGGCAAAAAAATAATGACTGTGAAAGATTATCTAAATGGTATAAATAAAGAAAAAATAAAAAATTGGGAGATTATATAGTTATGCAAAATCTATATGGTATTACAAGAGAAAAGTTAGAAGCCTATTTTTTAAGTATTGGCGAAAAAAAGTTTAAAGCCCTACAAGTTTATGAATGGCTTTATGAAAAAAAAGAAGATAATATAGCTAATTTTTCTAATCTAAAAAAAGAAATTCGGGCGAAGTTACAACAAGATTTTACTTGTCATCTTCCTAAAATTATCCAAAGACAGGTTGATAAAGACGTTGAAAAGTATTTGTTTTTATTAGCTGATGGCGAAAAAATTGAAGCTGTTTTAATGCGTCATGATTATGGTTTAAGTGTCTGTGTATCGACCGAAGTTGGTTGTAATATGGGCTGTGCTTTTTGTGAGTCAGGGCGTCTAAAAAAAATTAGAAATGTTACATCTTCAGAAATGGTCGGGGAAATAATAGCTATTGAAAAGACTATCAATGAACGGATTAGCTCGGTTGTTTTAATGGGCATTGGTGAACCTTTAGATAATATGGCTAATGTTTTAGACTTTATCACAATT
>CALVLG010000042.1 GCA_944336815.1 uncultured Bacilli bacterium
GTTGGAGCAAGCCACAAAGGATAAATTCCTTTCGTTTCTTCGATTAGGAAAGCCGTGAAACGGTCAAACGTTCCAAATATAGCTCGGTGAATTACAACTGGTATTTGTTTTTCCCCATTTTTATCAATATAATTTAAGTCAAATCTTCGTGGTAGTAAAAAGTCTAGTTGACAAGTAGATAATGTTACTTCGGGACCAACAGCTGGTTTTACTTCTACATCTAATTTTGGCCCATAGAAAGCTGCTTCCCCTATTGCTTCAAAATATGGTTCACCTAATTCATCTAATACTTCACGAAGTTTGTTCTCTGCCATTTCCCACATTGTATCATCATCAAAATATTTTTCTTTATCTTTAGGATCTCTTAAAGATAGACGGAATTTATAATTTTTAATGCCAAAATCTTTATATACAGCGAGGATTAAATCAACTACTTTTTTGAATTCTTCACCTATTTGTTCTGGAGTAACAAATAAATGGGCATCGTTTTGACACATACAGCGTACTCTTTCTAAACCTTTAACGGCCCCGCTGGCTTCATAACGAAAATCAGTAGCAAACTCACCTATTCTAATTGGTAAATCACGATAAGAATGTAATTTGTTTTTATAAATTAACATGTGATGAGGACAATTCATTGGTCTTAGGACAAACTCTTCTTCGTCTACTTTCATCATTGGAAACATATTTTCTTTATAATGATCCCAGTGTCCTGATGTTTTATATAGGTTTACGGTACCAACACATGGGGTATAAACATGAACGTAACCCATTTTTTCTTCTTTTTCATAAATGTAGTTTTCTAATTGTTTACGAATCATCGCTCCATTTGGAAGCCACATTGGCATGCCGGCGCCAACTAATTCATGGTTCATGTAAATTTCTTGTTCTTTGCCTATTTTGCGATGATCTCTTTGCTTCATTTCTTCTAGTTCTTGTAAGTGACTTTGTAAATCTTCTTCGGTTTCAAAACATACGCCATAAATTCTTTGTAAAACTTTGTTTTTTGCATCGCCTTTATAATATGAGCCACTGAATTTTAAAAGTTTAAAATGTTTACATTCTTTAACAGAATCTACATGAGGACCACGACACAAATCTGTAAAGTCGCCTTGTGTATAACAAGATATAACTTCATCTTCAGGCATTTCATTAATTAAATCTATTTTATAAGGATCATCTTTAAACATTTCTAAGGCTTCTGGTCTAGAAAGTTCATGGCGAATAATTTTTTTGCCGTCTTTGATAATCTTTTTCATTTCTTTTTCGATTTTAGCTAATTCTTCATTTGTTAAGGTAATATCACCTAAATCCATATCATAATAAAAGCCTTCACTGATTACTGGGCCAACCCAAAATTTGGCATTTGGATGTAAATGTTTAACCGCTTGGGCTAAAACATGGGCACAGCTGTGATTTAATTTACTTAGTTTTTCATTTTCTTTAATATTAATCACTATTCATTCCTTCTTTCTAATATCTTCTTTTTCGACTTTGAACTTTGATTAAACGGTTTCTATTTTCGGTTACATAATCTTCATCTAAAAAATCCGGCCTATTATTTTCATTTTCTTTTTGCATTAAAAGGGCTTTCTTTTCTTTTTTTAATAAATATTTAATATAACCATTTGGAAATTCTGGCTTTTCTTCGTTAAAAAAAGTTTTAATACTGGCTTCTCTTCGCTCTTCCATCTCTTCTGGGGTTAAGCTTTCGATAGTAAACATTTTCATTGGAATATAGTATGGCAAAATTTTGTGATAGTCATCTTTTACCAAGATTGTTTTCCCTTCAAAAACATCATGTTTATCAATTTTTTTGACCGACATGCGAACTGGTAACGTGACTTTATCGGGAAACTTTTGATTACGCAGACACAGTTTACGCATCATGATTTCATGAGATATTAAAACGTTTTCTCTTTTAGGGCATTCAAGGCCACACATCATCATAAATTTGTAAACAGAAATAATTTTGTTTTTGCCAAAATAGTACTTTTTTTTCGTCATAAATAATCCTCTCTAAAACAAAAAAAGGATGATACTTTAGGAGTCTTTTGATAGACGGTACCATCCTTATTTTTTACTTTATTTAATCTTTAACGGAATTACCCGTATCTTATTAGATCTCTTGCAAAAGGAGTAACAAAAAAGGTTTTGCATCTTAGTTTCACCAACCCTAAGTTCTCTATCTCAAACACACTTTTTTATCATATCTTTTGTTTGGCGATTTACATGCTTATCTTAACACTTTTCTAAAGGTATTGCAAGACAATTTAGTTTAATCTTTGCCCTAATACTAAAGGATTCAAAGTTCTTTTTTTTACTGGTGGATGAAGCACATAAGGAATATCTTTCCTTTTGATATTAGCAAAAAGCATTAATCTTTGATGTAAAAAAGGATCAGGTATTTCTTTTAAACGGCTAAGTAAACTTTCTTCGCTTAAAATATATAGTTCATGATAAAAAAGATATTCTTGTTGAATAGCATATTTTGTAATGCTAGCAAGTAATTCCATCATAAAAAGGTCTTCTTTGGACTCACAATATCTAGCAATGATGTTATTTTCTTTAACAACTAGACGAGCAATTTGTTCATTTGTAAAACCTATTTCTTTCTCGCCGTCTTCATTTATATATATTGCTAAGGAAGAAAGAATGGCCCGAATACTTTCTTTAGTTAAAGTTTGGGACCAAGATATACCATTTAATATAATTCCATCTAATCTATCAACACAAAGTTTGGGCCGGTCATTATCAATAAGAGAATACTGTTTGAAATTTAAAATTTGGCTGACGGTTATTTTATCGCGTTGTAAAAGATTTAAAAAATGATGATCTTGTTTTAGTAATAAAGCTAGATCTTCTTCGGTACTTTCTTGTTTTTCATAGTCCTTGTTCATGTAATCAATAACATGCGAAAAGCATGGTGTCCCGGCATCATGACAAAGAAAGGATATTACCTCTTCTTTCGTACCGTTTAAATAGTTTACTAAGGAGGCCCCGCTTACGGTATGGTCAAAACGTGTAATTTTTTCTTTAAAATCATAAACGTCTTTGGATGCATAATCCATGCCACATAAATAGCTGATACCTTTTAAGCGTTTTATAAGTGAGGTATTAAGATATGCTTGATATTTTTGTTTAAATAAATCGGCTTTTAATAATTCTAAATAGTATTTATAAAGCATATTATCCTTCTTTCTTTTGGCATTTTGGACAATAATAAGTACTACGACCACCGACAACTATTTTGGCTATTTTTGTTTGACATATTTTGCATGGTTCTCCTTCTCTTTTGTGAACCATTAAATTTTGTTGGAATCTTCCGGTTACTCCTAGGGAACTGGTGTAGCTTCGAATTGTCGTCCCACCACATTTTATGGCGGTGGTTATTATTTTATACGCAGCTTCCTTTATTTTTGCACAGTCATCTAATGAAATTTCTTTGCCTTTAGTTAAAGGATGAATTTTCGCGGCAAATAGTACTTCGTCAGCATAAATGTTGCCAAGGCCGCTTATAATTGTTTGGTCTAGTAAAATAGTTTTCATAGGAATATTTTTAGAATGAATTTTGTTATATAAATATTCTTTAGTTAAATCATCACTTATTGGTTCTTTGCCTTGTTTTTTAATTCCTTCAAAATCATACAAGTTTTCTTTTAAGACTAGTTTCATGCGACCAAATTTTCGCGTATCGTGATAACGCATACTTAATCCACTCGCAAAAGTAAAAACAACATGTTCGTGTTTTTCAATGGGATCATTTTTGTCTTTCAAGAAATATTTTCCTTCCATTCTTAAGTGGCTTAATAAATAATGAGTATCGGTTTCAAATAATAACCATTTGCCAATTCTTTTTATATCTAGAAATTCTTTTCCAATTAAAGCTGCTTTGACAAGACTTTCATCATCTAATAATATTGGTAAATAATAAGCTTTAAAATCAACTATTTTTTGATGAAGAATCCGTTTTTTTAAAGTGTTTCTTACAGTTTCTACTTCAGCTATTTCAGGCATAAAATCACTTCCTTAAAAAAGATTATAGCACAAAAAAGAAAACACAAAAAAAGAAAAACGCTTTTTAGTCTTTCTTTGTTCCATATATCACTTCGTCAAAAAATGGTTTTAAACCTTCTTTAGTTTCCGATAAGTGAATTTTAGATTGATATATATCATAACCTGGTAATTCATTTCCTTCAATCAAAACCGGGCCTTTATCTGTTATTGCAATGTCCCAACCGACTAATCCTACTTGAGGAATTTTTTCACTGGCTTTTAACGCCATTTGGATAGCTTCTTGGTAATACGGAATTTGAAATCCCGTTATTGGCACTTTAGAAGTAGGATGGACAGTAAAAAGTTTTCCTTCTCTATCCATAGCTGGTTTGGTTATTACTCCTTTATCAGAAAATAAGGTATACATACCACCGCTGTGAAAGTTATCAACATCACAAATACCATTACCAATGCGAATTGCTCTTAACATTACGGTTGTGTGGCCTTCTTTTCTAACTGTTACAATTCTTAAGGTGTTTACTGAGGCTTTACACAATCTGTTCATTTCTTTGTGTTGCTTTACATAATCTTCAACTAAATATTGTTTAGTGCTTTTTAAAACTTCATATAATTTGGCAATGTTAGTTTGGGGATCAATTACGATTTTTTCAACATTTGCCCCACCGGATTGGTCTACAGGCTTAACCATAATGACATTATGTTTTTTGACGAATTTGGTGAATTTTTCTAAATTGGTTTTTCGTAAATCTAAAAAATCACGATTAACAAATTCTTTGAATTTTTGGTTAAATTCTATTTTATTACGAAAGAAATGGTAGTATTCAGGATTATTTAAGGTCTTTAAATAGCCATTATTAACGCCTCTGGTAATATATGTTTTTCTTTTTTCATTAGGCAAATCTTCAAAATAAAAAAGAAAGTAATCTGTATAACCAGCTAGATATTTGTAAGAGCAATAAAGCATATCAAAAAAAAGATATATTCTACTCTTTCCACTTCGTTGATGGATTTTACCAATTGTTTTAAAAAATTCTTTGAAACTCATGTTTTTAATTCTTCCTAAATAATAACGTATTTTTTTCATTCATTGCCTCCATTAGTTTTATTATACCGATATTTTTTGAAAAATGCTATCTTTCTCTTTTTTGTTTTGAAAAAGATTAAAAACTATTGTATACTCATGTTATAAAGAGTGAGTAAAAATGAAAAAGAAAATTTGGCTTTTTTTGGTCGTAGTTGGCGTTATTATTGTTAATATTGGGACATTTACAATTATTTATTATTTGAACCAGCCTTTGGAATTGAAGGATATGGAATTTGTGGCATATAATAATGAAGAAAATACATATACAATTAAACTTCATAAAAAAGAAAATTTTGGGGCTAATGAAAATTTTAATTGTTTGGCTAAATTAGACGATGAAGAAATAACTTCGGATGGTCAAAACAATGAATGTTTACTTACTTTGCCTTTAAACAAAGATTATGAAATTTTTTTAAAGCAAAATGGAAAAGAAAGTTCTGTATATCATGTTTTAGATTATATCAGTAATGTTTTAGATTTCTCTTTCGTTTATCCTAAAATGTATCTTTATGTTGGCGAAGATGACGAGATTTTATATGAAGATAATTTACTTATAAATAATGATATGGATTATGAATTTGTTTCTTCTGATACGAATGTTTTGGAAATCGATGGAAAGACGATGATTGGCAAAGCTGATGGTATAGTAACTATTTCCTCTTCTAAAATGGAAAGTACTTTAACCGTTGTTGTCACTGATTTAATTGATGAGCAAAAGTATCAGTCAGAATATAAAGAAGATTTACCTTGTAACTATTATTCTTTAGAGGACGCGACTTTGTTAGATGATATTTTAGCTTATAATATAGAAAGAGCTGGTTATAAAACGCGGGCTGGTGCGGTGGAAGCGGCAAGGTTTTTAACGATGAACTTTAAGTTTCGTATTCCTTATTTTTACGAAAATGGTCGACTTCATAGCTCGGGTGGTAATTATGTAGATGGTGAAGGAAGATATTATAAAGTTGGTATGTATCTTCATGAAAAAAAAATGAAAGATATTAAATATGTTGATAGTGGGCCAGCTATTTGGGGTTGTCCTTTAGATAATTGGGTTGTGGATACAGAATTTGGATATTATTATGGAAAACCAAAACCTAATGGCATGGATTGTTCAGGATTTGTTTCGTGGGCTTTATTAAATGCCGGATATGATCCTGGTGATTTAGGCGCTGGACAAACAGATAATGTTTATCAACTTCCTGATTTAGGTGAATATGTTCCTTTAAATGCGTCCCTATTTGATAGTGGCAAAATTAAGGCCGGCGATTTTGTAAGCGTGTTTGGTCATATTGGTATGATTATTGGAATCGATGGCGATGATGTTTACGTAGCGGAGTCTCTGGCTGATTATGGTGGCGTCGTTAATCGAAAGTATAATAAAGATACAATAAATCAAACATTTCCTTATGTTGTTTTGATGGATAATTACTATAAAAATGATGGAAATTATACGATTATGTGGTAATTTCCTTTTTTCGACATTTTTCTCTTTCTTACAGTGCTAGAGTATAGCCAATTTGCAAAGAAGGAGGAAAAATATGATAGAAGAAACCATTTATCAAAAAATACAAATGTTAAAAAAAGAATTTTATCGAATTCAATCTTTGAATTGGGTGTCAGCCAAAGCACACGGGAGTGGCGGAGCTGGACAAACATTGGAGGCTCTTTTAAACAAGGAACGGGATCATGATATTTTGCCGGATTATCATGGAATTGAGCTTAAAACTAAATATTCAATGAATTACAAAAATGTTGCCTTATTTTCCATGGCATTAGATAATTTGCCACTTAGAATGCAACATCTTTATGATACTTATAGTTGGCCAAGTAAAACAAATCCTCTCTACAATGTGTTTTTAATTACTTGCAATTCATCCATTTCGCGGTGCACAAGACGGCATTCCTTTCAATTGCACGTGAATTATGCTAAAGAAGTTGTAGAATTGCTTGTTTATGATAATTATACTGGAGAATTGGTCAAAGATGAATTATCATGGTCATTTAAGCATTTAAAGTTACGTTTAGAAACAAAGCTTTCATATCTTGCTTATGTAGATGTTGATCGAATGTATGATTGGTTTACTCATGGTGCCTTTTTTAAATATCAAGATATTACTTTTTATAAATTAATCGGTTTTGAAAAATTTTTAAAATTGATCGAAGATGGGAAAATATTTGTTAGATTTAAACTAAATTATTTTAAAACTGGGCCTCTTATAGGAAAATTAAATGATAAAGGAACATCATTTGAAATACCATCAGAAAATTTGAAAGAATTATTTGAAGAAATTCCTGTAACAATTGATACAAACTAAAAAAACTCTCTTTTTGAGAGTTTTAAAATGCAAAAAAATGGTCGAGAAGACAGGACTCGAACCTGCAACCCCTACATCCCAAATGTAGTGCACTACCAAATTGTGCTACTTCTCGACATATTTTTATTTTTTCCCAAACATTTTTTGTGAATGGGCTACATTTTTAAATGGTGCGTCCAAAGGGAGTCGAACCCCCAACCTTTAGATCCGTAGTCTAACGCTCTATCCAATTGCGCTATGGACGCACTAATCGCAAATGCAATATGATTATATAATAAACATAGTGAAAATGCAAGTTAATTCACAAAAAAATGTTTTAAATGTAAGGATTATTTTGAACTTTTTAGATAAAAAAGAAAAAAATTATTCGCTTTTTTCTTGTTTTTTTCTTTGGTTATATTGAATTAATACTTTAGTTTGCTCTTCCTCTATCTCCATATCTTTAATTTTTTTGGCTAATATTTCATCTATATATAAACACCCTTCTATACATGATATGCAAATTGTTAAAGGGTTGCCTTTTAATGTTTTTACTTCTATTTGGTCACCATCAGCTAAAATAATTTCTTTTTTTTCAGGATTATCTATAATTTTCATCTAATCTTCCCTTTCGATTTTTGAAAAAAGATCGTCATCAAAAAATTTGGTTAATGAAATATTTAAGCCTTCACAAATACGAATAATGGTTAATAATTTAGGGTTGTGTGATTTTTCGTCGACTAAATTTTGAATTGTACTTTGCGTTAAGCAACAAATGCTGGCTAATTTGTTAGGGGTGATATTATATTCTTTGCAAATGTTTTGAATTTTTAATGAAATTGCTTTGGATAGTTTCACATTTATCACCCTACAAAAAGTATATCAATTTACCACACAAAACTATTAACCGCACGAGGTTAAAATAGTTAAAAAACTTTACTTTTTGAAGAAAATCTTGCCTTTCTTGGCAAATTATACCAATTTTAAAAAGAATAATTTGTCGAATAAGGTGGAAAGCAGTGGGTTGGGTATTTTTTTGTAAGGCATCAAAAAAATCTCTACGTTTTTTCATAGAGATTTTAATGTTCTAAATGGTGGCTCGTTTGGGATTCGAACCCAAGACCCTTTGATTAAAAGTCAAATGCTCTACCTACTGAGCTAACGAACCGTTAATAATGGCTGCCTCGGAAGGGTTCGAACCTTCGGAATGTCAGAGTCAAAGTCTGATGCCTTACCACTTGGCTACGAGGCA
>CALVLG010000043.1 GCA_944336815.1 uncultured Bacilli bacterium
AAGGAATGTGATCGCGACAATTTCGCGGTAAACTACCAAAGTACTTGTAGTTGTACAAACGACGCTTGTATGCCAGCTTGCCCACCACCTTGTGAATGTGCTTGTCCACCTATTTGTGAGTGTCCCCAAAACCAAGTCTGTCATCGGGTAATTAATTATACAGTTCCTCACATTATGCCATATCATACAACTGTTGTAAATCATCACGTATATAATCACACTTATACTCCAGTATATAGTTTTTCTGAGGTTGATGAAGTAGAAAACGTTTATCAAAATCGTTGCTGTAAATAATTTGCTTAGGCTAAGAAGTATTTAAAATTCTTAGCTTTTTTTATGTCATTTATTGTATTTTGCTTTTGTTTTCGGTATAATGTTTCTTAGAAGATAGGTGAAGGATATGCGGAAAATAATCGCCAGTGTTGATATAGGTTCTAATTTTATCAAAATTGTTGTAGGCGAATTTTATAAAAATCGTCTCCATATTCTCGCAGCTTCCCAAACACCATCTTTAGGAATAAACGGGGGCTTTGTTGTTGATCCTAAAGCCTTAATTTCTAGATTAGAAGAAGCTTTTCAAAAATGTGAAAATATTTTAGGGGTCAAAGTAACGAAGGTTATTTTAAGTGTTCCAAGCGATAGTAGTGCCTTTTTTATCTCAGAAGGCGTTTGCACAATTACTAATGAAGATCATGTTGTCAAAAATGCTGATGTTATTCACGCTATGCAAGCAAGTACTTACAATCGCATCGATAATGATCGGGAAATAGTTTTTATCAGGCCAACTTCTTATTTAGTTGATGACGAAAAAACACCCAATCCTATTGGGGTAGAAGGTGAAAAACTAACGGTTAAATGTTTAATCGCAACCGTGCCAAGGAAAAACGCTTATTCTTTAATTAAGTGTTTAGGCCAAATTGGGATCGAAGTTATAGATTTTACCGTTGGTGGAATTGGTGATTACTTTGAATTTCAAAAAGAAATGATGAAAGATAATGTTGGTATCATCATAAATTTAGGTTATTCCAAAACCGAAATATCTGTTTTTAACAAAGGTTTGATGACTAATAACAAAACGCTTGATGTTGGGGCTAAAAATATTGAACAGGACATATCTTACGTTTTTAAAGTGCCTTTTAAGGAAGCTAAAACGATTAAAGAACAACTATGCAGTGCCCATACCAGAAAAACTAGCGCCGCGGTTAAACTTACCGTTACCAATAAAAATGGTGAAAAAATAAGCGTGAATGAATACGAAGCAACCGAAATTGCAGCTTCTAGGATTGAAGAAATTTTAAAAATTGCAAAAAAAGAAATAAATCTCTTAACAAAAAAAGAAATTCATTATATAATGATAACAGGTGGAATAAGCGAAATGGAGGGTTTCTCTCTAATTTTAGAAGAAGTGTTTGGGCGCAGTGCCAAAATTGGTGTTACAAACGAAATAGGTGCACGCAGTAATATTTATTCAACTTGTGTTGGTTTACTTAAATATTATGAAGATAAAGAAAGAACACGCAAGCAAAATTATTCCATGTTTGATGAAGATGATATAAAAGATATGTGTACGATAAATAAAAAAATTAGCTTTGGTGAGAATTCAATTCTTGGTAAGTTATTTGGCTATTTTTTTGATAATTAAGGAGGGTGTACAATGGATGGAAATTTAAAAATTGATCCGATTGCAAAAATAAAGGTTTTTGGTGTCGGTGGTGGCGGAAATAATGCTGTCAACCGAATGATTGAAGAAGGCGTACAAGGAGTAGAATTTTATGTTGTAAATACCGATTTACAATGTTTAAAGATTAGTAAAGCCAAAAACAAAATCCAAATCGGCGAAAATATCACTGGAGGTCGAGGTGCTGGCTCAAATCCTGAAGTTGGTCGTGAAGCTGCTTTAGAAAGTAAATCACAAATCGAAGAAGCAGTTAAAGGTGCTGATATGGTTTTCGTTGCTTGTGGTTTAGGTGGTGGAACAGGTACTGGAGCAGCCCCAGTTATTGCTGAAATTGCTCAAGAAGCTGGAGCTTTAACAGTTGGTATTGTAACAAAGCCTTTCCGTTTTGAAGGTAAAAGAAGAATGGAACACGCTTTAGTTGGTTTAGAAGAATTAAAAAAGCATGTTGATACATTAATTATTATTCCAAATGATCGTTTAAAAGAAATTATTGATAAAACAACAACATTCAAAGATGCCTTTAAAGAAGTAGATAACGTATTACACCGTGGTGTTCAATCTATTTCCGATTTAATCGCAGTTACCGGTGTAATTAACCTCGACTTTGCGGATATTAAAACTGTTATGGAAAAATCAGGTACAGCTTTAATTGGTATCGGTATGGGTGTTGGTGAGAATAGAGCTGTAGAAGCGGCTCGTCAAGCTGTTTCTAGTGCATTATTAGAAACAACAATTGATGGCGCAACTGATGCTATCATAAACGTTACTGGTGGTGACAATCTAACGCTTTTCGAAATTGAAACAGCTGTTGAAACCGTTAGAGAAGCAGCCAACAGTGATATTAACATTATCTTTGGTGCTATTCAAAATTCTAACTTAAGTGATGAAATTATCGTTACGGTCATTGCCACAGGTTTTGATGGCAAAAACGATGAAGATACAAGCGATATGATGCCTCGAAGAAGAAATGAAGAAGAAGATACTGAATTTGATATTCCCTCATTTTTAAGAAGCAGAGATAATTATTAAAAAGAAGCGAAAACGACAAAATTTTCGCTTTTTTTTTAATACAATAAAAAGGGTGAAAATATGACTGTGTATATCGATGTCGTTTTCATTTTAAATTTCTTTTTTGATTTTCTTCTCTTGCTTACAGTCAACAATGTTTTGAAAAGAAATATTCCCTTAAAAAGAATACTTTTCGGTTCATTTGTTGGTTCATTAACGATTTTTTTTCTTTTCTTTTCCATTTCTTCTTTTTTTCTTTTTTTAAGCAAACTATTACTAGGAGTTTTAATGTGTCTTACTACTTTTGGTTTAAAAGATAAGAAATACTTTATTCAAAATTTAAGTTATTTATATATGACAAGTACAGTTTTAGGCGGTTTCCTTTATTTTTTAAACCTGACTTTTAGTGAAAACAATTATTGCCTTGTTTTTACTTATGATACCCTTTCGATAAATTATCTTTTTTTAGTCATATTTTCTCCTATCATGTTATATATTTATGTGAAACAACGAAAAGAAGTTAGGCATTACGAAAATTATCATGCTTTAACGATTCATTTTTTAAATGGGCAAAATATTACTTTAAATTCTTTTTTAGATACAGGCAATACTTTAGTAGATCCACTTACGAAAAAGAAAATAATCATCATTAAAGCGGCCTGTATTCCTTTTCCCATTAAACAATTTTTATATGTGCCTTATAATACCGTAAAAGAACATGGTTTAATGAAATGTTTTAAAATTAAGACCGTTGAAATAGCCGGAAAAATAAGTGCCAATTATTTAATCGGCCTAAGTGAAAAAGATTTTTTAGAAGATGGAATAGATTGTTTATTAAATTCATATTGTGAGGAGGACTTATTATGATAAAAAAAATATTAAAGTGGTTAAAGAAAAAATATGCTAGTTGTTTTTTTATTGGTAGCAGTGATAAATTACCCCCACCATTAACTAAAGAAGAAGAATTAGATTATTTAATTAAAGCTAAAAAAGGCGATGAAGAAGCCAAAAACATATTGATTGAACATAATCTTCGCCTTGTTGTTTTTTTAGCCAAAAAATATGAAAATACCGGGTATGACATCGAAGACTTAGTAAGTATTGGTTCGATTGGCTTAATTAAAGGAATAAACACTTATAAAATAGATAAAAATATTAAATTAGCAACCTATGCTTCCCGATGTATATCTAATGAAATATTAATGTTTCTAAGAAAAAACAAGCGAAGAAAAAAAGAAATATCTTTAGAAGATAGTTTAAATTATGATAGTGAAGGAAACGAGCTTCATTTAGAAGATGTTTTAGGTACTGATAATGATTTGGTAAGCGATGAATATGAAAAACAGATGGAAAGAAAATTTATCGCGACTGAGATAAATAAATTAAATGGTCGCGAAAAACAAATTATGGTTCTACGTTATGGCTTAAATAATACAGAAAGTTATACCCAAAAAGAAGTTGCCGAAATATTAGGAATAAGTCAGTCCTACATATCGCGGATTGAAAAAAAAGTAATAAAAAATATCAAAAATCTAATGAAAATTTAAAAAGCCAAATTGACATTCTAGGGGTGGGTGGTATGTGATAAAATTATCATGAGAAATCATGGTAATTTTTCATATCAAAATATGATATAATTGACATGACATCATAAGTCACAAAAAATAAATAAGAAGGGATAAAATGCGTAAAAAAGTCTTGATCGTTTTAGGAATACTACTTTTAGTAAGCATTACCATGGGGATAAGTTATGCCTCATGGGTTTTTAGTGAAACGCAAAAAGACTTTAATACCCTAGGAAGTAAATGTTTTGAAATAAGTATGGTAAACGAAAGTGAAAGCATAACGATAAATAAAGCCTATCCAATAAGTGATGAAGAAGGCTTAAAAGAAGCAGGATATACATTTACCATCAAAAACACATGTAATACGTATGCCGCATATGAAGTAAACCTAGAAGATATGATTTTGTCAGAAAAAAGATTACCAAGTGAATATATAAAAGTATCAGTAGATAATGGTAGACCAATAAGCTTAAAAGAAATAGAAAAACAAGCAGGAAATATCGAAGGGTCAGATAGTTCGTATAAATTAACAAGTGGAAGTTTAGCGCCAGAAGAAGAAACAACATATAATATCAAAATGTGGATGGATGAAGAAACACCAGCAATTGAAGAAGTGATGAATGCAAGCTTTGTAAGTAAAGTAAGTATAAGTGCAGGATATATAAAAGAAGAAGAAATAGCAAATGAACTAAGTTTAAAAGTAGAAAGTAAAACTCCAAACATCAATAATGAAGCTGAAGAGTTTACCATCGAAGGAATAAGTGTTAAACATAATATTATTGAATATAGTTTAGATAACAAAACATGGAATAGAATAGAAGAAAAAGGTAAAGAAGTAAACTTTAATATAACGATAACCAAAGAAGGAACATATACAATCTATATAAAAGATGAAATGGGCAATGTAGAATCCCAAGAATTTACAACAAATAAATTAGATCAAACTGCTCCGAATATAATAATTAATGAACAAAATAAGCAAGAAAGTATCGAATTAACAATCGAAATAACTGATAAAAATAATATAGACTATGCTATTACAGAAAAAAAAGAAGAACCAAGCGAATGGAATAAATATGAGAATAAAATAACATATGAAATAAGTGAAAATAAAACATATTATATTTGGGCAAAAGATGCGGGAGGCAATGTAAGTTATAAAGAATATGTTGCAAGTACAATAGATAAAGAAGCTCCAAGTTTAGAAATCAATAATGCCTTAACAGAATGGGGTGAAAAAGACTATATAACAATTAAAGCAAGTGATGATGTAATTGGTATAACTGGATATAGTATCAGTAAAATAGAAGGTGAATATAACTGGATAGAAGTAGATAACACTTTAAAATATGAAACCAAAATCGAACTAACCGAAAATGGTACCTATTATGTATCAATAAAAGATGCGTATAATCATATAACAACCAAAAGTATTGTAATTGAAAAGATAGATAACCTAGCACCTAGTATATCGATGGAAATAACCCAAGAATCAGGAATAGTTAATATTAATGTTAATGCAATTGATAATGAATCAGGGATAAATGAGTATTATTATAAAGCCGATGAAAACGATTGGATAATTATTAAAAATAACACCTACCAATTTACAGACCTTTCTAATGGCTTACATAAAATAAGCGTCAAAGTAACCGATAACAATCAAAATGAATCAGAAGTTTTAGAAAAAGAAGTAAATGTATATCGTAATTATGATGTTAGTATATTTTTGGCTAATGGTACAATTGCAGAAAGTATTTCTTTAAATAATTTGATTAGTAATGGTTCATTAGAGGCCGAAGGGGCCCATTGGACAACAAGTGCCAATTTTACTACCATTACTAATTCGTTACAAGGAAGTTTAGTTACCAGTGATGTTTTATATGGAAGTAAAGCCATTTATATTGACGATACCTCAACTACGCAAGGATATTGGAATTATCAGCATCTTGATCCAAAACCAAATATCAATGATCAATTATATGGAGCAGGATATTTAAAAAGTAATGGCCAAGAAAGTGGTGATATTTTATTCACTTATCAAGATGAAGAACAAAATAAGATAGATTTTGGGCATACATCTATCATAAATAATGAGTATGAAAAAGTATCTAATTATGAAAAAGCTCCATCTTCTACAACATTATTTCAATTTGGCTCATTATCTACTGGCGTACATACAACGTATTATGATGGCTTTTATGTTCTTAATTTAACTAAAGATTTTGGGGCAGATAATGTTCCAACCAAAGAATGGGTCGATGAAAGAACAGATTATTTTGATAATATTGCTTCAATAAAAACTGCCAAAATACGAAGTGATGAAAGTAAAAATTACTCTTATTCTTTAGAAAGTGGTTATGAAATAAGCACATATACCTGTAGTAATGCCACATTAAAAATAGAAAATAATACAATTGCCTTATCAGAAATAAAAGGTGATGTTATCTGTAAGATTCAAAGCACAGATACATCTAACCCAACTGTTAATTTTGGCATAAATAGTAGTACCAGTGGTTCCAATGGTTGGTATAAAGCGTTAAGCATCAAAGCGACGACAAGCGATAGTGGCAGTGGAATCGCCAGTGCCAAATACTGTGTGACAACAGGAAATAGTTGTACACCTGGAACAAACTTAGGTCTATCAAATAATGTCGGAACGATTACCTTAGGGACAAACGCAAACGCTCAAAGAGTATGTGTAAGTGCCATAGATAATGCTGGAAACACTACAACTTCATGCAGTGGAACATATAAAGTAGATGATAGTAAACCTACTATTAGTTTAGGAGTGAACAGTAGTACCAGTGGTTCCAATGGCTGGTATAAAGCGTTAAGTATCAAAGCGACAATCTCAGAAAGCGGAAGTGGTATAAATAATGCTAAATACTGTGTAACAACCGGAAGCAGTTGTACACCTGGAACAAACTTAAGCCTATCAAATAATGTTGGGACAATTACCCTAGGAACAAATGCAAATGCTCAAAGGATATGTGTAAGTGCCACAGATAATGCTGGAAACACTACATCTTCATGCAGTGGAACTTACAAAGTAGATACGGCAAACCCGACAGCTAAAATAAGTGCCACAGTAAAACAAAATAATATTACTGTTAGTGCAAGTGGCAGTAGCGATTCAGGAAGTGGAATTAAAAACTATCAATATCGATTAGATAATGGCCAATGGTATAGTAGTACATCTACTTCATATACATTTTCAAATGTTTCAGTAGGGAGTCATACAGTTTATGTCCAAGTAGTAGACAATGCTGGAAGGACAAGTAGTGCAGTAAGCGCTAATAAGTCAATTGCTTCAGACAATATTATATATGAGGGAGGAGCAAAGTATGATTATTTAAAACAAGTACATACAAATGCTAGTAGAGGAACAATAAATGTCGGTAGCAGCTATATTTACTTCAATGCTTATGAATATAAATCCTTAGTTTTTAATTATTCGTTTCCAAATAATTATCGATATTTAAAGGTAACAGCACGAGCATTAAAAACTTCTACTTATGGTACATATTACGATGCTTGGTTTGGAACAAAAAATTCATCAACTATTAACGATGGTGGTCTCCCAGATGCTTCTTTAATATATCGTATCATAAGTGTTACTACTGGAGCACTAACTAATTATAACGAATACACAACTTTTACATTGGATTTAAACTCTCTTTCGAGCAATTTTTATGTATTTTTATATAATTGTGACACATCTTTCTATATTCAAAAAGTTTGGCTAACAAATACAGCCTAATAATGTCAACATAAAGCAAATTTCTTGTGTTTTCCTTGTGTTCTCGTTATAATTGAAAAAGAAAAGAAGGAATACATGTGAATAAAGAAAATATATTCTTTTTAGCTTTACTTGCTATTGTCGTGCTTATATTTGCTACTTTTTCTGTTTTTGCTTTTCAAAAA
Source organism: uncultured Bacilli bacterium (assembly GCA_944336815.1). Classification (GTDB taxonomy): domain Bacteria; phylum Bacillota_I; class Bacilli_A; order RF39; family UBA660; genus Ventrenecus. The sequence continues at coordinate 8,179 of CALVLG010000043.1, forward strand.
GAAGAAAAATTACCTATAATAACTGACGCTATGAAAATAAAAGAAGAATTTGCACTCCCAAATGCCTCTTCTTCAATAAATGTTTCTTTAGAAGATGAAAATTCTTTTAAATACATTTCCAGCGAAAATGCCTTACACCTTTTAAAAAAAGAAAGTGGAATATTGTTTTTTGGCAGTCCAACAAATGATATATCAAGAAAAATGATTAATGCTTTAGATGAAATATCT
>CALVLG010000044.1 GCA_944336815.1 uncultured Bacilli bacterium
GACATAGATTTGAACTATGGAACCCGAAGGAACAGATTTACAGTCTGCCGCGTTTGACCACTTCGCTATCCCTCCACTTAAATGGTGCCGAAAAAGGGACTCGAACCCCCAACCCACTGATTACAAGTCAGTTGCGCTACCAATTACGCTATTTCGGCAAAAAAAATAAAAATGGTGGGCGTTTACGGACTCGAACCGCAGACCCTCTGCTTGTAAGGCAGATGCTCTAACCAACTGAGCTAAACGCCCGCTTCTCTTTAAGACACTTTAAATATTATCAAAAACCATCGGTAATGTCAATAAAATTTCTGGCTTTTTCAAGAAAAAATACTGTTTTTATAAAAGAAAAAGCGAAAAATTGCTTCTTCTTTTATAAAATTTAAGCAAAGTATTGGTCATACCAAACCAAGAAACAATAAATATTATATATTTTACGGCCATTATTTTTTCGACCAGCATAGTGTTCTTCTAATAATTTACAAATATATGGCTGATCAAAATATTTGGATACATAACTTTTTTGAAATTCTTCTTTAACGAAATTGTAAAATTTTTCTTCACGTAACCATTTAGAGAAAGGAACTGGAAAACCACATTTTCTTCTTTTGCTCCATTCTTCAGGAATTTTTTTTGATGCCACTTGTCTAAACAAGTATTTTGTTTCTTTATTTTTTAGCAAGTACTTAGTAGGAATTGTTCGTGCATAATTAAAAACATCGATGTCCATAAGCGGCGTTCTTAATTCAATGGAATGGGACATACTCATTTTGTCTGCCTTTAATAAAATATCTTGTGGTAACCAAAAATGAAAATCAATCATCATTTTCTTAGTCAATTCATCTTCATGTTTAACTTTTTTATAAACAGGATCTAAAATATCCGAAATCTTTTCATTATTTCTCAATGATGGGGCAAGAATAGCATTAGCTTCAGCTTCTTCCATAAAACTACCATGCCCAATATATCGCTCATTAAATGGCAAGCCATATTTAACTAAAGTATTTCGGCCAGGAAAGTGTGGTAAATGTTTAACTATATTTCGAATCAATTTACGAAAACAAAGCGGAAAATGCAAGTACATTCTTAATAACGTTGGATCGTTATACTCATTATAGCCGCCAAACATTTCATCACTTCCCTCGCCTGCCAAAGCAACTTTTACATCTTGGCGAGTAAGATTAGACAAAAAATACAATGGAACGGTTGAAAGATTAGCATGAGGTTCATCAGTGTGCCATTCTACTTTTGGTAAAGCAGCAAAGAAATCTTCGGCACTTATTTTTTCACGTTTATTGTCTATGTTAAGCATTTTAGATAAATCTTTAGCATAATCAGTTTCATCAAACCCTTCATAAGAAAAACCTACTGAAAATGTTTTTTCAGGTTTAGCTACACTTACCACATAAGATGAGTCAACCCCACCAGATAAATAAGCTCCGACTTCAACATCACTTGTAATTTGGTGATAATGAATAGACTCCTCTAATACTCCTTGTAATTTTTGATAGGCTTCATTGTATCCAAGCTTTTTTCTAGCAAAACTCACTTCAAAATAAGAATTTTTCATCATTTTGCCATCTTTATAGTGAAAAAAAGTTCCCGGTTTTAATTTGAAAACATTTTTAAAAAAAGTTTCTTCTTTGACAGAATATTGAAATATTAAATACATTTTTAAAGCATCAGTATTTATTTCTTTATGAAAATTTGGATGAGCTAAAAAGGATTTTATTTCTGAACCAAACATAAATTCATCTTCTGTTAAATAATAGTAGAATGGTTTAATGCCAAAATGATCTCTGGCTCCGATTAGTTCTTGATTTTTTTTATCGTAAATCACAAAAGCGAACATTCCCCTTAATTTTTCATATAATTCATCTTTCCATTCAGCATAACCATTTAAGATAACTTCTGTATCTGTTTTAGTTTGAAAAACATATCCTTTATCTTCTAATTGTTCTTTAAGTTCTTGATAATTATATATTTCCCCATTAAAAATTATAGCCAAAGTTTTGTCTTGATTATATATTGGTTGACTGCCGCCTTTAACATCAATTATAGAAAGACGGCGATGCCCTAACGCAACTAAATCATCTGTATAGTATCCTTCACCATCTGGTCCGCGATGAATAATTTGATCTGTCATATTTTTTATTATTTTAGTTTTTTCTTTACTCTTCTTTTGATCAACAAAGCCTACTATGCCACACATTTTTATTCCTCCCAATCACTATTTTTGTATTCTTTATAATAATGCCATAATCTTTTTTTCATCATTAGAAAGCGTTTGATATTTTTGTCTTTTGGACATTCCATTGGACTTACCCGCTTTTTCCATAAAGATAAGGCTTTCTTTTTAAATTCGTTATTTGACGTATATTTTTTTAATACTCCTTTTGGAATAAAGGAAAGAAGAACTTCTTCTTTTAAATCTTTAAAAGGAAGGTCTTTTTGGAATATTAAATCATCGACCATAATTTGAATTAAGTTAGCTCCTAGTGGTACTAAATAATAGCTACATCTACCTTGACGGGCATTAATTTCCAAAACTTTAAATTCTTTTGTTTTTGAATCATATTTCATATCGACTTCAAAAAAACCATTCATTCCTAATTTTTGCATAAATGCTAAAATGTTTTGTTTAGCTTTTTCAACATCACCATCAAAGGTATTGAACCCATTAATTAAAGCCGCGGCATTACCAACCATGCTTTTTTTTCTCTCTTGAATGCCTATTTGGGCAAAACTGATTATTTTGGGCTCACCATTTCTATCAACATAAACAACACTGTCAAATAAATAAGAATCATTACCTTCAATAAATTCTTGTAAAATCATTTTATCATTATAATGAGCTTTTTTTAATAGTTGTAAAGTTTCTTTTACTTCGGTTTCCGTATCTAGTTTGTATATTTTCTTTTTCCCAAAAAAAGAAAGATGATTGTACAAGATAACATTTGCTGGTTTTAATATCACTGGATACTCTATGGTAGGAATAATATTGTCGTTTTGAACATCAATATAAAACGTTTTAGGAAAAGACAAAGAAGATTTCTTATATGTTTTATAAAATTTTTCTTTGTTCATCAATGTTTCTAATATTTGAACATCTTGTTTAAAAAAAATAAGGTTCGTGGCTAATTTTTGGGCGTTGCGGGCTAAAAATAAAGAATAGGTTTCATTTGTGCTAACAACCAAAATATTTTCAGAATGTTTTTGGGCATAAGCGTTTAAAATGGAAACAAAAGATTTTTCTTCCCATAAGTCATCATGATATTCAATTGTTAAAATATTAGAAAATTTAGTAAAAGCTAGTTTTGCCTTGCCAAGTAGATGGGCCTTTTTGTGATAAGCCTCATAACATGCTCGCGCCATATAATAAGCATTGGCATCACTTCCTAATATAAGGACGTTAAAGTTCATAGGTATTCCCCCTTAGTAAAAAATTTCTTCTTTTTCTTCATCTTTGATATGAATTCTTAAAACCCGATTACTAATTTGATTAAATAAGTGATACGCATTTGTTTTTAAAAAGGAACAAAGCGTTTTGATTTTGATGTGATTGCCAAATATTTCGACTTTAGTACCAACAGGAATGTTATTTTTACTAAAAACTAAAATCATATCCATGCAATCAGAGACGATTTTTTTATATTCATCATTAATATAGACATAACGGTATTCTTTTGTTACGCCATCGGCATATCCAACGGGTAAAGTTAAGATATAACCATCTTCCTCTACTTTATAAGTAGTATAGCCTACAACATCGCCTTTATGTACGGGGCGCGTGCTTATAACCTCACTGTATAAAGACATGGCCGTTTGCAAAGATAAATCATTTTCTAAAACTGTTTTACTACAATGATATTTTTTTTGTAAATATTTTCTTTTCCAAATTCGCAACTTGCTTTGTAATGATTTACCGTCTTTTCTACTTTGGGAAAAACCATACATTATTATTCCTAAACGTATGCCATTACAAAAAGATAATTTTTCATGATTTACTAAAGATAAACTACGGCCAAAATGGACGATGGGAATTTCGGTTAAGGGAATATCTTCGGTTATTGCTAAAAATGTTTTAACTTGTTGATCATAATATGGATCCATTACTCCTGATGTAGCAAAATGACTATATATTCCTTCAATAATAATGTTTTTTTGTTCTTTTAGTAAGTTATAGGCTTCATTTAATTCTTTTTTGGTATAAAAGCCTAAACGGTGCATGCCAGAATCGATGGCTAGATGAACTTTTAAAGTTGAAAAAAGATCTAATGAAAGAAGTTTTTTTGTATACTCTAAGGAATCAATGGTAATCGTAATATCTTTATTTATTGCGTCCATGATTAAATCTAAAGATATTGGTTCTAAACAAAGAACAGGTGTATCTGTAGTATATTTTCGAACACTTATGGCTTCTTCTAATGAGGATACGGCAAGATAATTAATGCCCCCTCTTATTAAGTCTAAAACGCTCTTCATTCCATGATGATAGGCATTATTTTTTACAACTCCAAAATAGTATTGATAATCGGGATATTTTTTTCTTATTTCTTCAACATTTTTAGTTAAAATATTGCCATCAATTACAGCATAAGTTTTTCTTTGCATGTCATCACCTTCATTAGTTTCATTATAGCATATTCTTATGGCTTAAAAAAGAAATCCTGGCCGATTTGACAAACGAAACCCGATAAAATATACTAACATGTAATGAAAAAAATTATTGTAAATGGTTATGAATTAGATGACGAACAATTAAAACCGGTTTTAGATAATCCCCATTATTCTTTAATTATTGCGGGAGCTGGATCGGGCAAAACTTTGACTTTAATTGGCAAGATTAAGTATTTATTAGAAAATAATTTGGCCAAACCAGAAGAAATATGCGCCATTTCTTTTACAAATGAAGCGACGAATAATTTGAAACAAAATATCTGGAAAAATTGTCAGGTTTCGGTGGTAACGAAGACATTTCATAAACTTGCCCTTTGGATATTAAAAGAAGCCAAAATAACTTATGCCATCGCCCCAGAAAGTCTTCTTTCTTTTGTTATTGAAGAGTTTTTTCAAACTGAGTGTTTTAATAATTCATTTTTAAAAAGAAAGTGTTATAAAATTTTTAATATTCCAACTTTTTTTAAATGGTCTTACATTTTAGAAAGTGAAAAGTATTTGGGAATTAAAAAGCAAATTCATACATTTATTAGTCTTTTTAAAGCTAATGGCTTATTTAGTGAAGATATGCAGTCTTTTTTTCAAAAAGCAAGTAATGAACCGCTTTTATATCTCATCTATGCCATTTATATTATATATGAAACAGAAAAAAAGGGCCAAAATCTTTTTGATTTTGATGATATGATTTTAGAAGCAACAAAGTATTTACAAAATAATTCAATGGCTATTCCGTTTAAATATCTTATTATTGATGAATTTCAAGATACTTCTTTATGCCGGTTTCAGTTTATTTTAGAAATTTTAAAACAAACAAATGCTTCATTATGTGTGGTTGGCGATGACTACCAATCTATCTATCATTTTTCGGGTTGTGATTTGACTATTTTTTTGAATTTTCAAAAGTTTTTTCCTGAAACTAAAATATATAAATTAGAAAAAACATATCGTAATAGTGATGAGCTAGTGAAAACAGCGGGCAAATTTATTAAGAAAAATCCTAGCCAAGTTATTAAAGATTTACGAAGCGATAAGCATTTTGTAAAGCCGATTAAAATTGTCTATTATAAAAATATCAATACTGTTTTAGAAAAAGTTTTAGCTAAAATTCCGGCTAACCAAAAAATTTTTTTATTAGGAAGAAATCATTTTGATTTGAAAAAGTATACTAAGAATTTATCTTTTGAAGCAAAAGAAGAAGCAGAACTTGTTTTTGCTAGATTTCCTCAACATAAAATTCGCTTTTTAACAGTTCATGCGGCCAAAGGCCTAGAAAGTGATGTCGTTATTATTTTAAATTTGGAAAATACTTTATATGGCTTCCCTAGTTTACTTCAAGATGAAAAAATTTATTCTTTAATAAAAAAAGAACAGCCCTTCCCTTTTGAAGAAGAGCGGCGCCTTTTTTATGTTGCATTAACCCGAACCAAAACGTGTGTTTATCTTTTAACGCCAAAATATACACCTTCTAGGTTTGTAACAGAAATTAAAAAAGAAAATAATGTAGAAATTTTAAGGGGCTAGTTTTTTTTAATTGTGCTTTGTAAAGAAAGATGGGATATTTTTTCAAAAATGGTTGGCATTTTAAAAATTCTTTTTAGAAGAAGCATTAAGTAAATCATAAGGGTTAAAGCAAGAATAATGATTTCGTAGTATTCATAAAATGGTTTAGAAATGATGTTTCTTGTATATAAAATATAGCCAAGGAAAGAACTAAATAAAGGAATTAAGCCATAAAAGAAAAGTTGCCAAAAATAATAGCTAAAAAGACGATACCAAGTTATTTTTTTAGAAGATGTAAATTCTAGATGAAAAAACTGCATTCCTAAGGTTTTGCCTTTTAATAAAGTTGGCAAAATAACAAAATAAAAAATACTCCAAATGCAAATGAGGCCTAAATAAAGCCATTTAGAAATAGTTAGGTATTGATGGCCAAGATACAATAAGCAAACAATGACAAGCCCAAATAAAAATAAATCAACGACAAAAGTACAGATTCTTTTTAATACACTTACTTTTTCACCATCTATTTTTGATTCTTCATCTATTTCGTGGCGATTAGGAAGAATTTTTAGCGGAATAAAAGCTAAGACATACCCAAAAACGCCACCTAATGTATTTAATATTAAATCATCAATATCAAATACTCGGTAACCCCTTGGATAGATAAAATATAAGCCACTTAACTGTGTCAATTCAAAAAATAAAGTTAAGCAAAAACTATAAAAAAGGGTTTTTTTGAAACTAAATTCAAAATAGTAATGTAAATACATCCCAAATGGAACGGTTAAGAAGATGTTAAAAATAGATTCATAGACAACGGGGTTTTTTAAAGTTGGAAAATAGGTGGCAAAATCACTAACTGAAAATGATGAAAGCGATAAAATCTCGCTGATGAATTGAAATGGAATTAAGTTATAGCTTGGTGTCGTCATTTGCGAAACGCTTTCAATACTTGGTAAAGGTAATATGACTAAAAAATAAGCTGATAGTAAATATAGTAAAAAAGAATAAATGACTAAGGAACGATAGGAATTAACTGAGCCATATTTATGGTATTGATATAAAATGTATGGGATGGTAAATATTAAGGCTACTAAAGGAAATAAAATAATAGCCATTTTGATTGCATAAGAAAAAGTTGTCAATTGATTCACCTTCTTTTTTTATTAGTTTATCATAATTTAGACAAGAAAAAAACTTCCACCGAAGTGAAAGTCTTCTTACATAAATATTTTTGGTAAAATATAGCAAACGATAAATAAGGTAATAGCATAAGAAGCTGTGAAAACATACATCATTTTGTTTTTATCAATACCTACTAAATTAGTGAATCCATGATAAGTATTTAATAAGTACATTACACCGCCGATAGCTAAAAGAATGATTGAAATTACTGGTTTAATGAAAATAAAGATTAAAGCCACTAAAATCGTAACAGTTGTTAATAAAGCATTTACACCAACAAGTCCTACAATTTCTTTAAAATCAGCTTCATCTTTTAATACTGGTCCGCAGAAAAGATATAATAGACCAGCTAAAGCAAAGAAGAAGACAATCATAAATAAGAATGGCCAGAAGAAAACGCTTGCTGGAACACTAGCAGCTCGACCAATTCCTAAAAGGGAACTTGAAAATAAGCCAATGCTTTCTTTAGCAAATAGATATACATATAGACCGAAAACTAATGAATTAACAGCTATCATAATCATCGCTAAAATAATTTTAGAACTATTAGCATATTTTTTCATTGTTTCAACTGGTTTGGCAAAAATGCCTTTAAATGCTTCTAAAAAGTCATTTAACATATCACCAGCATTGCTTTCAACTTCTTCTACTTTTTTTGATTGTTTTTTCATGCAATCGCATGGTCTACCATCTACTAATTTTTTACCACAATTTGTACAAAATTTTGCCATAATACACTCTCCTCACTTTTTTATTATTAT
>CALVLG010000045.1 GCA_944336815.1 uncultured Bacilli bacterium
TGTCAACCCTAAATTTTTAGAGGCGACATTCACTTACAGAATTAAATGTTCCTCTTTTTTATTTTATGCAAGTTTTCCTGCTTACATACTAATAATAGCATAAAATTTAACTTTTTTCAAGTTCTTCTATATAGGCTCATAAAGTTAGAGTAATTTCCCAATGGTGCAGGCGAAGAGACTCGAACTCTTACACCGTGAGGCGCTAGATCCTAAGTCTAGTGCGTCTACCAATTTCGCCACGCCTGCAAAAATATAAAATGGTGGACCTCATAGGACTCGAACCTATGACCGACCGGTTATGAGCCGGTTGCTCTAACCAGCTGAGCTAGAGGTCCAACTGCTATTTAAGTATACAATATATTTTATGGAAAAACAAGAGAAAAATGTGGAAAAAAACGGGGAAATGCGTTACAATGATAATGATTTTTCTATTACCCTGTCGCCAAGTGGTAAGGCAGTGGGCTCTGACCCCACCATTTCATTGGTTCGAATCCAATCAGGGTAGCCAAAAAGTGTTTAAATTACCAATGAAATGGTGATTTTTTTTACAAAAAAACAAGGAAATTATTATTTTCCTTGTAACATGTTAAGCAAATCGATCTTAAATCTGTCTTTTGATGCATTAGCCTTACTAATCATGATACCTTTATATGTACCAAGCTCAGAACGGTGACCTTCAAGAAGAATATCTTTTGGTAAAATTTCTTTTAACATAACAGTTTCTTCTTTATTATATACTGTATAAACTAATTTTACTTCACCATGAACTTGGGCAAACATAGCATCACTAGGTAGTTTTAATTCGTAAGTAACTGTTCCGGCTTTTTTATTTTGACTAATAATTTCCCCAGGAAAGTTACCATCACGCATCATTGGATAATATTCGAAGCTTAATTTTTTATAAGCACGCATATTATATTTTTTTAATGATCTTTCTAATTTACGAAATTCGTTTTCATTAACATAATCTAAGACAAAATCTTTCATTTCACATACCCCCTATTAACTCTTTTCGTAACTTAATTATACCACAAACCAACAAAAATGTCAAATTTGTGTATATCCATTCATATTCTTATTCTCCCTTATTGGGACTAAAATATACCATATTTTTGAGGATATGTCAAATTTTCGTCAAATTTTAACTATAAATGACGGGCAAATTCTTTGAATTCTGGGTTGGTTTTTAAGTCTGTTTCATTTAATTCCGTAATAATTTTCTTTTGTTCCCGAGTTATTTTAGTTGGAATCATTACTTTAATAATGACATATTCATCGCCTTTACGGGTAGAATTAGGAACCTTTAATCCTTTGCCTTTTAAGCGGTATTTAGTGTCGTTTTGCGTTCCAGCTTTAATTTCCATCATGACATTACCATAGATTGTTGGAACTTCTTTTTTACAGCCTAAAATAGCTTCAGTAATGGTAATTGGTAATTCGATATATAAATCTTCATTTTCACGAACATAGAAATCACTTTCTTTAACGTGAATTTCAAAATAAATATCGCCATTAGGTCCACCGTTTACCCCAGCTTCCCCTTTGCCAGAAATCCGAAGTTGGTGACCATTATCAACGCCTTCAGGAATATGAATTGAAATAGTTTTTTTCGTTCTTTCTTGGCCTGTACCGTTACAGTTTTTACAAACAGTTTTATAACTTCTTCCTTTACCATGACATTTTGGACAAGCAGTTCGACTTTGAATAACTCCAAACAAACTTCGCTGTTCCGTTACGACATAACCGCTTCCTTTACAGTAGCTACAAGTTTCTTCGTCAAAGCCACCTTTACCATGACAATTAGAACAAGTATCATTTAAAGTTAAATCAATATCTTTATCTAAACCAAAAGCTGCTTCTTCAAAGGAAAGGTCTAACCTAACTAAGGTGTCTCTACCTTTTCTTGGGCGATTGCTTCCTCTATTAGAAGAGCCACCAAAGAAATCGCTGAAACCACCACCAAAGGAAGAAAAACCACCAACATCACCAAAAACACTTCGCAAAATGTCGTTTAAGTCAATATCACCAGGATCGAAGCCACCCATACCAGCGCTGCCATCAAATGCAGCTGAGCCAAATTGGTCATATTGTCTTCTTTTGTTTTCATCCGATAAAACAGCATAGGCTTCCCCGATTTCTTTAAATTTGGCTTCATCGCCCGTTTCTTTATTATCAGGGTGATATTTTTTGGCCAACTTACGAAAAGCTGATTTTATTTCGCTTTCACTAGCGTCTTTAGATACACCTAAAACTTCATAATAATCTTTTTTATTCATTTTGTTTCACTTCCTTTTTTAGTTTTTCTAAACATTCATTAATAAAGGTAAAGGCTTTTTCATAAGGCTCATTTGTTGTTAAATCAATGTTAACTATTTTTAAGATGTCTAAAACATCTTGGTTAGAGCCACTTTTTAAAAATGTTAGATATTTATCTACAAAGCCGTCTTTTTGATCCATAATATCTTTAACGATACAAATTGCACAAATTAAGCCAGTTGCGTATTTATAAACATAAAACGGCGTATAAAAATGCGGGATACGCATCCATTCATAACGTATTTCAGGATCAATAATAACCGAATCTTTAAAATATTTTTCGTTTAATTCATAGTAAGTATTACTAAACACTTCTTCTGTTAAAGCTTCCTTAGCTTGGCATTTTTTACTCATAATGCTTTCAAATTCAGCAAACATCGTTTGACGATAAATAGTTGCTTTTACTTTATCTAAAAATTCACATAAGTAAAAGATTTTTTCTTCTCTCGTTTCAGCTTGATTTAGAAAGTAAAATGATAAAAGGGTTTCGTTTACGGTTGATGCAATTTCCGCAAGGAAAATATCATAGTCCGCATAAATATAAGGATTATTTTCTTTAGAATAAAATGAATGAACAGCGTGACCTAATTCATGAGCTAAAGTACTTACAGAATCATAATTGCCAGTATAATTTAGTAAAACATAGTTTAATGAGTCATAACAGCCATAATGATAAGCACCACTGTGTTTATAAAGATTTGGATAAAAATCAACGGCTTGACTTTGTAAAATTTTATTAAAGTGGGCTAAATAATCTTCGCCTAAAGGTTTTAAGGCCTCTTTTACAATAGCAATGCCTTCTTCTTTAGAAAATACTTTAGCTGGCATCTTACTAATTGGCACATAAGTATCATATAAGTGATATTCTTTGTTATTTAAAACCTTGGCTTTTATTTTTTGGTATGCCACATTGCTATCCATGTATTTATGAACGTTGGCAATTAAATTTTCGTATACTTTAGGGGAAATATTACCTTTGTCTAAGGCCATAGAAAGAGCACTGTCGTAATTTCTTATATCTCTTAAAAATTCTAATTCTTGATAGTTGCCTTTTAAAAGGGCGGCATAAGTATTTTTATGTTCTTTATAAAAGGCATAATAATTTTGAAAAGCTCTACGGCGATCATCTTGGTCTTTTTCTTCTAAAAATAATGACCAATTATAATGTGTTAGTTCTTTTTTGGTGCCATCAGCTAGTAAAACATCAGCAAATTTAGCATCAGCTGTATCTAAAGAAGTAAAAGTATCATCTGGCGTGCCAAAAGCGTTTAGGGCTTTCGTAATAATTTTTTCTTCTTGTTCGGAAAGTATTCTTTTTTGTTGACGATATAAGCGGGCAAAATATAAATGGTATTTAGCTAAGTCACCAGTTAATATTTTTTCCACTTCGGCAAAGTCTTTGGCCATCAGTTCGCTTAAAACAAATGATTCTTGATTAGATATTTGTTGTAAAACATTTTCAATTTCTTGTTTCATTGCTAAATTTTTAGTGTTTGATGTATCTTCATCATATTTTAAATATGTATATATATAAGCTTGTTCTAAAAGGCGATTTTCTTTTTCGTTTGCTTCTAAAAACTTAGTTAATGTTTCTTTATTATCTAAAATATGGCCTTTTAAGGCAAGTATTTTACTACTTTCCGCTTGCGCTTCAGTAACTATTTGTTTTAACTTTGCTTCATCAGCAATAAGTTTGGTTAAATCCCAACAGTCTTCTTTGTTTTGTTCATTTCGTTTTTTTAATGTTGCCATAAATATCCTTTCTAAACTTAGAGAAAAGCTCTAGGAATCTAGAACTTTTCTTTTATATTTATTTTTTTATTTTTCTTCGTAAGTTGCTTCTTCGACACCATCATCTTTTTTTGGTTCTTCAGCAGTTTGATTTTCGTTAGGGGCTGCTTGATTGTTTTTAGCAGCTTCTTCGTATACTTTTGTTGCTAAACGCATAGCTACATCTTTTAAATTTTCGGTTTTCTTTTTGATGTCTTCAACATCATTTTTATTCATGGCATCTTTTAATTCTTTGATTTTATCTTCAGCTTCTTGTTTATCTTTGCTATCAACTTTGTCGCCAAGATCTTTAATTGCTTTTTCAGTTTGGAAAATCATTGAATCAGCGTCATTTTTAACATCAGCCTCAGCTTTACGCTTTTCGTCAGCTTCTTTGTTTGCTTCAGCTTCTTTCATCATTTTATCAATTTCTTCATCACTTAAATTAGTGTTTGATGTAATTGTAATAGATTGTTCTTTGTTAGTTCCTAAGTCTTTAGCTGTAACATGAACAATACCGTTGGCATCGATGTCAAATTTAACTTCAATTTGTGGTATTCCTCTTGGTGCTGGTGGAATATTAGTTAATTGGAAGTTACCTAAGGTTTTGTTATCTTGAGCCATTGGTCTTTCGCCTTGTAAAACATGAATATCAACAGCCGGTTGGTTATCAGCCGCTGTACTAAATATTTGACTCTTGCTTGTTGGAATAGTTGTATTTCTTGGAATTAAAACGGTCATAACACCACCAAGAGTTTCAAGTCCAAGAGATAATGGGGTTACGTCTAGTAAAACTAAATCATCCATTTCACCAGTTAATACACCACCTTGAATTGCCGCGCCCATAGCAACAACTTCATCTGGGTTTACACCTTTATGCGGTTCTTTACCAAGTTCTTTTTTAACTAATTCTTGAATGTATGGAATACGAGTTGAACCACCAACTAAGATTACTTCATCAATATCACTGTTAGATAATTTAGCGTCACTTAGAGCCTTACGAACTGGTTCTAGAGTTGAATCAAATAAATCGCGGCATAAATCTTCAAATTTAGCTTTTGATAAAGTAATGTCTAAGTGTAATGGGCCATCACTATTTTGGGAAATAAATGGCAAGTTGATTTGGGTACTAGACATACCTGATAAATCTTTTTTAGCTTTTTCAGCAGCATCTTTAAGTCTTTGCATAGCCATAGCATCTTTACTTAAATCAACACCGTTGTCTTTTTTAAATTCACTAACTAAATAATCAATAATTCTTTGGTCGAAATCATCACCACCAAGTTTATTGTTACCAGCCGTTGATTTAACTTCAAAGACACCATCACCAAGTTCTAGAATTGAAACATCAAATGTACCACCACCAAGGTCATAAACTAAAACAGTTTGGTTTTTATCTTGTTTATCTAGACCATAAGCTAGAGCTGCAGCTGTTGGTTCATTAATAATTCGTTTAACGTCTAAGCCAGCGATTTTACCAGCATTTTTAGTTGCTTGTCTTTGAGCATCGTTAAAGTAAGCTGGAACAGTAATAACCGCTTCACTAACAGTACTACCTAGATAGCTTTCAGCATCAGCTTTTAATTTTCCTAAAATTTTAGCTGAAATTTCTTCTGGTGTCCATTCTTTACCATTGGCTTCAACTTTTTTACCTGAACCCATCAATCTTTTAATAGAAGAGATGGTGTTTTTAGGGTTAGTAACAGCTTGACGTTTAGCCCGATCGCCAACTAAAACTTCATCCCCTTTAAAAGCAACGACACTTGGAGTTGTTCTTCCACCTTCATCGTTTGGAATTACTTGTGGAGATCCTCCTTCTAAAACAGAGACACAACTATTTGTTGTACCTAAATCAATACCTATAATTTTACTCATAATTTATCATTTCCTTTCCTTAATTATAATTTTAATCCTTCGTTAGAATAGTCATGAACTGCCGTGTTAGCTTTAACGCGGGCAATAACAGGTAAATATTCTTGAAGAATTTGTTGGTATGTTAGTTCTTTTCCGGTATACGCTTTATAAGTAGCAACTACTGATTCTTCTAGTAAAGATAAAAGTGCCACTTTTTTTTGACAAACATCACGGAAATTACCGTTAGTGCTAACAATACCAATATAGAAATTAACTGATTCTCTAAAATCTTCTACCCCCATTATTTCTTTCGTTAAGTTATATTCTCTTTCATAAAAATTATTATCTTGATTCATTTTCATTACCTTCCTTTTCTTCATTTTGATTAACTTTTACCATTGCTGGTCTAATAACTTTATCTTTATATTTGTATCCTTTTTGCAAAACATCTAGAACAAGGTTGTTAGCAAAATTAGGATCACTTTCAACTAAAACAGCGTTCATACTATTTTCGTCAAAAGCTTGATGCAAACACTCTATTTCTTCAACGCCAACGTTGTGTAGTGCTTCATACATATTTGAATAGATCATTTTAAAACCACTCAAAAATTTACTTACTTCATCAGTTAAATTAGCATCGTCCATTTTAATAGCGTGTTCGAAATTATCTAAAATTGTCAGCATATTCATAATTACAGCTTCGCCATCGTATTTTAAAAGTCTTTGTCGTTCTTCATCCCACCGGCGGCGCATATTTTGCATTTCCGCTGTCAATCTTAAGATTTTTTCATTAGTTTCTTGTAATTCGTTTTTTAATTTTTCAAGTTCTTTATTATTTTTCGGTTCTTTTTTTTCTTTTTTCTTTTCTTTTGGATTTTTTAGTTTTTCGTCTTTTTCAGTATCCATCTTCATCCTCCTTGTTAAGTTCTTTATTTATAAATGATAGAAGCCCAACTACGCGATCATATTCCATTCTTTTTGGGCCAACTATAGCAATTGTTCCTTCACTACCATTGTGATGATAGGTCGTTTTAATAACAGTAACATTAGGATCAAACTCGCTATCAGCACCAATATATATGTTAACTCCATCTTGACCATCATTTTGATCGATTTTAGAAATAAGGGTTGGATCTTCAAACTTTGCCATAATCCTTCTTACTTCAGCTACATCATCATATTCTGGTTCTTGTAAAAGAAGATTTTTGCCACTAACATGAACTGTCTCGCCAGCTTTATTAGCTAAATCATTAAATGTTTTAGAAAAAATAGAATAAATTGTTTCATACTGAGTTATTTTGTCAGCAATGATTGGCTTGATTTCATATTCTAACCGAGTAGAAACTTCGTTGATTGGCGTACCAATTAGCATTTTATTAATAATTTCACAAGTTTTAACAACTTCAGCCATTTGAATAGTTTTAGGAAGATTAAATCTTTTGTTTTCAACTATTCCTTTATCTGTACAAACAATGGCCACCAAATGATTATGTTCTAAAGGAATCACGTTTACTTGTTGCAAGGAATTCTCTTCACTATTTTTTCCTAACATTACGCTAGTATAATTAGTCATTTCGCTGATAATTTCAACACAAGCTTCAATTGCATCAGATAAAGCAAGTTCATGATTTTTAAAAATTCTTTGTAGTTTTCTTGTTTCATTATCCGATAACTCTTTAGGCTTCATCAAGTTAGTTACATAGTATTTATAACCATTTTCGGAAGGAACACGGCCTGAAGATATGTGGTTTTTTTCTAAATACCCCAACTCCTCTAAATAAGCCATTTCGTTACGAATTGTTGCCGATGAGCACTTTAGTTTTTGACATAACGATTTACTCCCGACTGGTTTAGCTGTTGCAATATAAGACTCAACAATTTCTTTTAGCAGTCTTTCTTGCCTTTCACTCACGCTTCTCACCTTCTTTTAGCACTTTTAATATCCAAATGCTACCAGTATTATAATATGCAAATTAGCACTTGTCAATACCATTTGCTAATCG
>CALVLG010000046.1 GCA_944336815.1 uncultured Bacilli bacterium
AATTCTAGTTAAAATTATTACTACTCGAAAAGTTTCGAGGAACTATCATCCTGGTGTCCCATGTAGGAATCGAACCTACAACTAAACCTTAGGAGGGTCTTGTAATATCCATTTTACTAATGGGACATAAATTTATTATAAGGAAAAAGGAAGAAAATGTAAATTCTTTTCTTTAAAGAAATTGACATGTATTTTAGATTATTTTACAATAGTTTTGAAGTAAAGAAATTTACTTTTTGAAAGGAAATAATATGTTAGAAATAAAAGATATATGTTTTAAAAGAAACAATAAAATAATTCTTGATCATATAACATTACAACTTCATGATGATAAATTCTATGTCATAACAGGCCCAAATGGGTCGGGCAAAAGTACTTTAGCTAAAATTATCATGGGGTTAGAACAACCAGATAGTGGAACCATTCTTTTAAATGGCCAAGATATTACCCGAAAAAGTGTTGATGAAAGAGCTAAGATGGGGCTTGCTTTTGCCTTCCAACAACCAGTTCGTTTTAAAGGTATCACCGTTTTAGATTTACTTTCTTATGCTTCTAACGAAAAACTTGATCGCCAAAAAGCATGTGCGATATTAACTAAAGTTGGTTTGTGCGCTAAAGAGTATGTTGATCGTGAAGTAAATGCCTCTTTATCCGGTGGTGAATTAAAACGTATTGAAATTGCTACCGTCTTGGCCCGAAAACCAAGTGTGGCTATATTTGATGAACCAGAAGCTGGTATTGATTTGTGGAGCTTTCAAAACTTGACAAATGTTTTTGCTAAATTGCAACAAGAAAACAAAATAACGACCTTAGTTATTTCTCATCAAGAAAGAATTTTAAATATTGCTGACAATATCATTCTTTTAGAAAAAGGGCAAATAAAGAAAATGGGTTCCAAAGAAGATGTGTTACCCAATATTTTAAGGAAAGCAAAGTGCTGTGCTAAAGGAAGTGATAAAGATGAATAAAGAAGATAAAACTTTATTAACCGAAATTATTCATGAAAATGAAAAACCTGATGCGATAAACATTCGTAAAAACGGGCAAACAATCCTTAGAAAAACAAGTCCATTTGTGGATATTGTTCCCAAAGAAAACAATCAAGGTTTAGATATATATGTGAAAGAAAATACCCTTTTAGCCATTGTTCATGTTCCTGTTTTATTAGTAGATAGCCATATTAAAGATGTTGTATATAACGATTTTCATATTGGTAAAAATGCTCGGGCGATTATTCTAGCTGGCTGTGGCATCCATAATGATTTACATGATAATAGTGAACATGATGGGATTCATCGTTTTTTCGTTGCTGAAAATGCCGAAGTGACATATACAGAAAAACATTATGGTGAAGGTAATGGTAGTGGGCAAAAAATATTAAACCCCATTACAGAAATTCATTTACAAAAAGGTGCTTCGATGAAAATGGATACCTTACAAATTAAAGGGGTTGATGATACGGTAAGAGAAACCAAAGCTGTTTTAGCCGAAAATTCTACCTTAGTCATTAATGAAAAGATCTTAACTAATGAAAAAGAATGTGCCAAAACAATTTTTGAAGTTTCTTTAGAAGGCGATAATGCAAGTACTCATGTAACCTCAAGAAGTGTTGCGACTGAAAACTCATACCAAGAGTTTGTTTCCCATGTTGTTGGCAATGGCAAATGTTATGCGCATATTGAGTGTGATGCCATCTTAAAAGAAAATGGCCAAGTAAAAGCTATTCCAGAAATATATGCTAAAAGTCCTGATGCTAACTTAATTCATGAGGCAGCAATCGGTAAAATTCAAGGTGAACAATTAAATAAATTAATGAGTCTTGGCTTGTCAGAAAAAGAAGCTGAAGAAGAAATAATTAAAGGATTTTTAAAATGAGTAAATTAGTATTAGTTCGCCATGGCGAGTCAATATGGAATAAAGAAAATAAATTTACCGGCTGGACTGATGTAGAATTATCCAAAAAAGGTCGTGAAGAAGCTAAAAAGGCTGGCCAAATTTTAAAAAAAGCAAACATTTCCTTTTCGATTGCCTATACTTCCGTTTTAAAACGCGCTTATCATACCTTAGACTACATCTTAAAAGAAATGAATGTCTCGATTCCTGTTATAAAGGCCTATCAATTAAATGAAAGACATTATGGGGCTTTACAAGGTTTAAACAAAGCCGAAACCGCTTTAAAATATGGTCCAGATCAAGTAAGAATTTGGCGTCGTAGTTATAAAACTAAACCGCCCTTATTAAAAGAAGATGATAAACGAAATCCGGCTTTTGATCCATTATATAAAAACGTTTTAAAAGAGAATATCCCTTTAGGGGAAAGTTTAGAAGATACAATGCAAAGAGTTGTTCCCTTTTATCAAAAAGAAATTGAACCTAAACTTAAAATGGATGAAAATGTTTTAGTAGTTGCCCATGGAAATAGCTTACGTAGTTTAATTAAATATATCGAAAACATTTCTGATGAAGAAATTATGAATGTTGAAATTCCTTTAGGAATACCTTTATATTATGAAATGGATAAATTAGGAAACATAAGAAAGGAAAAAAACTAATTAATGGATAACGTTTCTTTAAAAGATATAATACTAGCTTTAGAAAGTGAAGGAAAAGAGTATCACACTTTAATTAAAGATTTAAAAAAAGAAATTGAAATAATAAATTTAAAAGTAGAAAGCTATGATTTTAAAATTGCCAATAAAGATGGTCAAAAAGTTTTACTTTTATGTGTTAATTATCGTAAAAGTCTTTTACAAAGCATTTGCCGTTTAGCAAGTTATAACAAAGTTACTATGCTTGAAATACCGTTTGCTATGCTTACTAATGAAGGAGTAGTATTCATATATGATACTAAGAATATTACTTTGTTAAATAAAGAGCATGTTCGGTTTTTGAGTGAAAAAGTCCTCACATCATCTTTTGCACTAAACATCGAATGCGGACCAATTTATAGCAAAACAAAATTAGATGATAATGATACATCATTAAAACTCCAGATAAATAAGGATGGCTTTCTAGCGTCATTTTCTAGTAATCTACATGATAATAACTACTTTGATTATATTTATTATGATTCTTTAAAAAATCAATTAAAAACAGTTGGCAACATGTGGAGTACTAATCTAGCTGATTTGAATTTTTTACTAGAAAACACTTTGTTTTTAACAACTGATTTTCCCGCATATCATCAACGATTATTTGCAAACTCTTTAGCTAAAAATAGTAGTTTAATGATTGAAACAGAAGAACCGTTAGGAGACGAAAATACTTATTCCATCTCTGTAGTCAAACAGCAAATAACTTTAACCAGAACAAGATAATAATGCTTGTTCTTTTTTTGATTACCGTTAGCACTCTGTATTGACAAGTGCTAACGGATGTGCTATAATCTTTCTGTAAAAAGGAGGGATGGCAAATGTATCCAGAAAATAATGAAGAATTAAAAAATGTTTTAGAAAAATATGGTCGTGATATTACCAAAAACGTTCGTGATAATAAAGTTGATCCAGTAATTGGCCGTGATGAAGAAATACGTAATGTAATTCGTATTTTGTCGCGTAAGAGTAAAAACAACCCGGTTTTAATCGGTGAACCTGGTGTTGGTAAAACGGCCATTGTTGAAGGCTTAGCCCAAAGAATTGTGAAAGGCGACGTTCCAAACTCTTTGAAAAACCATACGATTTGGGAATTAGACTTAGGTGCTTTAGTGGCCGGTGCTAAATATCGTGGTGAATTTGAAGAGCGATTAAAAGCAGTTTTAAAAGAAGTAAAAGATTCTGATGGGGAAATCATCATGTTTATTGATGAAATTCACATGATTGTTGGAAGTGGTGCTGAAGGAGCAATGGATGTTTCTAACATGTTAAAACCAATGCTTGCTCGTGGGGAAATACATGTTATTGGCGCCACAACTTTAAACGAATACCGTAAATACATTGAAAAAGATGGTGCCCTAGAAAGAAGATTTCAAAAAGTTTTAGTAAGCGAACCAACTGTGTACGATACAATCACTATCTTACGTGGTTTAAAAGAACGTTTTGAAATATTTCATGGTGTTACAATAAAAGATAATGCTTTAGTAGCCGCGGCAACTTTATCGGATCGTTATATAACTGATCGATATTTACCAGATAAAGCTATCGACTTAGTTGATGAAGCGTGTGCAACTATTAAAATGCAACTAGATTCAGTTCCAGTTGAATTAGATACCCTAACAAGAAAAATTATGAGTTTAGAAATTGAACGTCAAGCACTTAAAAAAGAAAAAGATGAACTTTCTCTTTCACGGATCAAAAAAATTGAAGAAGAATTATCTTCTTTAAAAGAACAAGAAAAAGTTATGCGTGAAAAATGGGAAAACGAAAAGGCTAGTAAAGAAAACATCAACAAGAAAAAAAGTGAATTAGAAAAGGCTCGTTTTGATTTAGCTACTGCTGAAAATAATTATGACTTAGAAACAAGTGCTAAACTTCGTCATGGCGTTATTCCTAAGTTAGAAAAAGAATTAGAAGAATTACGCAAAGAACAAAAAAATAGTATCTTATCCGATGTTGTTGATGAAGAAGGAATTGCCCAAATTATTTCACGTTGGACACATATTCCAGTTGCTAAATTAGTTAGTAGTGAAAAAGATAAATTACTTCATTTATATGATCGTTTAAAAGAAAGAGTGATGGGCCAAGATAAGGCTTTAAAACTTGTAAGTGAGGCCATTATTCGGGCCCGAAGTGGTATTAAAGACCCAAATAGACCAATCGGTTCCTTTATTTTCCTAGGACCTACGGGGGTTGGTAAAACCGAAGTAGCTAGAAGCCTAGCTTACGAATTGTTTGATGATGAAAGTCATATGATTAGAATTGATTGTTCTGAATATATGGAAGCCTTTAATGTTTCTAGACTTATTGGCGCGCCACCAGGATATGTTGGTTACGATGAAGGAGGAACGCTAACTGAAGCCGTAAGAAGAAACCCTTATAGCATCATCTTATTTGATGAAATTGAAAAAGCTCATAAAGATGTCTTTAATATCTTATTACAAATATTGGATGATGGTCGCTTAACCGATAGCCAAGGAAGAACAGTTGATTTTAAAAATACCATTATTATTATGACAAGTAATTTAGGTAGTGAATACATTCTTGATAATGAAGATGGCGCTTATGAAAAAGTAATAGCAGAATTAAAAAGAAACTTCCGACCTGAATTTATTAACCGAATTGATGAAATAATTGTCTTTAACTCTTTAAAGAAAGAAGATGTCAAAGGCATATTAGCTAAAATCATGAAAGAAATAAATAATCGTTTAGAAGTGAATCAACTAAAAGTAACTTTATCAAAAGAAGCTGAAAATAAAATCATTGAAGAAAGCTTTGATCCTCAATTTGGCGCCAGACCAATTAAAAGATATGTTACTAAAAACATTGAGTCTTTAATTGCTCATACTCTTATCGCTAATGATTTAGCGCCTCGCACTAACTTAATTGTTAATGTTATGAATAACGAATTTGTGTTAGAATTTCAAAAAATGTAGCGTAAAATCTACATTTTTTTTGTTGTAAATATCTTTTCAAAATAATTAAAAATATGATATACTCACTTAGAGTAAACAAAGGGTTAGGTGCTAGTATGTTAAAAATAATTGTTGTTGAAGATAAAAAAGAACATCAAAAAAACGTTAGACGAATACTAACTAAATTAAGTGTTAAATATGATTTTGAATATATTCCTAAATATTATTTTCATTATTGCAAAGAACTACATGAAGAAATTAAAGACCGAAGTAATCGGAAAATATATCTTTTAGATATTGAACTTGAACAAAGTTTAAGTGGCATTGAGATAGCCGAATTAATTAGAGAAGAAGACTGGGATAGCGAAATTATTTTTTTGACTAGTCATGATCAACAATTTGAAGCTGTCCATCGTAATGTCTTAAATGTTTTTGACTTTATTGAACGTTTTATTAATATGGAAGGACGTTTAGAAAAAGATTTATTAAAAATTATTCGTAAAAAAGATGATAACAGGATTTTAAAAATATCCGGCCCTCATGTTGAAATCGAACTGCATTTGAAAAATATTACATACATTGATCGTGAAGAACGAAAAAGCATTATTCATGCTCATGGCAATACTTTTAAAACCAATTTGTCATTAGAACAATTAGAAGAATTTTTAGATTCACGCTTTATTAGAACGCATCGAAGTTGTATTGTAAATAAAGAACGCATGATTGAAAAAAATTATACCGATGGTTATTTTGTTTTAGATACGGGTGAAAAAGTATATTTATTATCTAAAAAATTTCGCGATAATGGTAATATAAATGTGTAAAAACGTCGAAAAAAGTTGCTGGATAATCATAAGATATGATATAGTTATAAAGTAAAGGAGTATTGAGTTATGGAAAATGAAGAAATGAAAAATGAAACACCAGTGAATAATCAAGAAGAAATGGCAACTTTAGATAAAACAGTAGAGTATAAGCCATTAGAAAGTGGCAAAAAGAAAAATATTGGGGTTATAATTGCTGGAGTTGTGCTTGCCATTATTGCAATTGGCGCATTAGTTTGGTTCTTTGTCTTTAAAGATGCAAGTACTAACGCTTATGAAAAATATGCTAAGGAGTTTTTTGCTGAAATTAAAAACAACTTAAATGAAGTAAAGAATTCTACTATTAATTATGATTTTGCTAGTGATGCAATTGCCTTAGAAGGAAATGCTAGTATCAGCACTGATATGGCCGAATTAGCTTTTTTATCTGATTACACATTAAATTTTGCAACAAAAATGGATGCTAAAAATGACAAATATGAAGTAACTTTAGGTTTGGATAATGCCACAGCTAATATTTTAGATTGGACCGTTTATGCACTTGGTAATGAATATTATTTAACTAGTGAAAAAATAACCAATGGTCTATTTTATGTGCCATTAGAAAGTACTATTGACTTAAGTGCTATGCCTGCTTATGATATAGATACTTATTTAAAAATTGTTTCAAAAGTTGAAAGTATTGTTTTAAATTATATTAAGGAAAGTACAATCACGAAAGAAAAAACAACTTATGACGGTGAAAGCGTAACAGATCATATTTTTGTTCTTGACAGTGCTAATGCCAAACGTTTTTTAAATGACTTTGCAGATAGCTTATTAGATGATGAAGAAATATTGAAAGATTTAGCTAAGATTATTTCTCTTGATGTTACTGAATTAAAAACAACTTTAGAAGAAATCAAAAATACAGAATTCAGTAATGATGATGGTGTGACCTTCCATTTATATACGAAAGATGATGAATTAATGGCTATGACGTTAGTTCAAGAAGAAGTAGAAGTTTTAAAAGGAACTTTTAGTGAATCAGAAAATGTTATTACTTTTGATGATGGTAACTACACCATTACTTATAATGCTAAAGATATTAAATTCTCAGGTGTATCAAATAACGAACCATTCTTTTTATCTATTCATGAAGAAAACGCCAATAAAGGCGTTATTGAAGTTGAAAAAAACGGCATGAAAATAAAGTTTACTACTGAAATTAATAAAGAAAGTGAAAACAAAATGAATGCTAACTTTGTGATAGATATTGAAAGCAATCAAAGTGGCGAAGAAATCGCTATGTCAATCACTTTTAATGGACTTATGACTGTTGGCGGTGTGACAGTTGCCGATATTGACCCTTCTACTGCTAGAGATATTAATGATTTAACGCCAGAAGAAGCAAACGAGATATTGATGAATTTACTAGATGCTTTAAAAGCCGATGAGAGGTTATATAACTTATTTGCAAGTTATATTGCATAAAATCTTTACATTATAAATAAACTTTGTTAAAATCAAATTGTTGATGTCGATGTTATCTTACAAATAACGGAGTCAAATCGCCTAAAAGCGTTAAAAAAAGAAGG
>CALVLG010000047.1 GCA_944336815.1 uncultured Bacilli bacterium
TAATGATTGGCTCTATAGTAGAACTTATCAATGGACATTAACTCCCTTTGCTAGTACTTCGCGCACTGCGTTCTATGTGCTTAGTGGCGGGCGTGTGTACTCCAGCTCTGCGAGCCTTACTTTTGTCTTTTCCCCCGCCTTATATCTAAACTCTAACGTCAAAATAAGTGGGGGAAGTGGAACGGAAGAATCACCCTACACTTTAAGCCTATAGAGATTCTGCATGTATTGAGATATAATGTTTGGAAACTTCTTGGTAAAAAAGCGCTTGATTTATGACAAATTCTATCTTGGATCTCTTCTTAATATACATTCATGGGAACGTTTTATTATTTCGTTTTCCCAAGTGTTTGTGTAAGGTCTAATAAAAAACATGGTGTTTGGATAACGTTGTACTAAACTAGCATATTTATAAGCAATGTCTTCATTGCTTTTTTTGTTTGATAAGGTGTAATATTCTGATGCAGATTCCCCATAATAAATATTTCTGGTTTCATCTTGATAAAATTTAGAGCCTAATAAATGAATTATTGTGGAATATTTCCAAATAAGATAATCGTCTTTAGTATTAACTTCAGCATATAAGGTTCTGGCTGGTTTATTTAAAAAAGTGATAGCTTTAAAGAATTCTTCTTCTTTGGTTTTATCTTTGATAAAAGAAGTGATGTTTTCAAAATAAAAGCCATTGATACCTGTTTCTTCTAAAGTGTTAAATAAAAAGTATAGTTCATACATGTTTAAGTGGGCAAAGAAGGAAAGGGGAATTTCTAGGTGGCATGAAAGTCCTTCTTTTTGGGCGTTTTTAGCTAAAATACTTAAATTATTTAAAGTGTCTTTTTGAAAATCATGAATTGGGCCCACTAAAATCGTGTCAAATTTTTGGCTTTTAATTTTGGTTAAACGTGGGAGAATATCTTTTAAAGTCCAATTATGTAAATGTAGTAAGCGCATACAACCACTTCCATACTTTAAATTTAGCAGAAATTAAGGGAAAAAACAATGTTTATTTGTTTGTTTCTTTAGAAATTCTTAAAAGAAGGCCAATACTTATAAAGCTGGTTAGTAAACTGGAGCCACCATAACTAAAAAATGGCAGAGTCACACCAGTGACAGGAATAAGGCCAATTACAACGCTTAAATTTAAGATGGCTTGGATTAGAAGACCAATAGCTAAACCAAAGGAAAGATATTTAGAAAATAAGTCTTTGGCTTTTAAGGAAATTTTTAGAGAACGATAAAAGATAAAGAGGAAAAATGAAACAACAATAAGAACGCCTAGAAAGCCGAATTCTTCACTGATGATAGAAAAAATAAAGTCAGTTTGAGGTTCTGGTAAATAAAAGTGTTTTTGATGGGATTTTAAAAATCCTTGGCCTAAGAGGCCACCTGGCCCAATAGCATATAAACTTTGAATGATTTGAAAGCCACTGCCTAGAGGATCACTCCAAGGGTTTAAAAAAGAAATGATTCTGGTTAGACGATAAGGAGCAACAATTATTAAAGCAACAATTCCTAAGAGGCCTAGAAGACCTATTTTGATAAAAAATGAAAGTTTTACACCGCTGATAAAAATAAGACTTAGTAAAGTTAAGACAATGACCATTGCGGTTCCAAAGTCTGGTTCTAACATAATTAAGGCAAAAAAGATAAAGATAATTCCTAGAAGGGGGAAAACACCTTTTTTAATATTTTTGATGTTTTTTTCATTGGTACTTAAATATTTAGAAACGTAAATAATTAAACCTAATTTGGCAAATTCTGAGGGTTGAATCCCAAAGCCGCCAAGGCCAAACCAGCTTCTTGAGCCGTTTCGAACACTTCCAATTCCGGGAATTAAGACAAGAATTAGTAATATAAAGCATATTCCTAAAATTTTATTGGCGTGTTTAAGCCAAAAATTTGGGGGTATTTTGATAATTGTAAGACATATAAAGAGGCTTAGTAAAAAAAAGATAGTTTGACTTTTAACAAACTTTAAAGAATCTTGAAATTTATATGCGGCCCAGATTGAGCTTGCTGAATAAATCATGATTATGCCAAAAACGCTTATTATTATCACGGCTAATAAAAGCCATATATCAATTTTTTTGTTTTGCATAATCTCACCATTAAAATATATGAAAATGTTTGTTTTTCTACGACACTTTACATTTTTTATGATTTGTTCTACTAATTAATTTTAAAAATATAGTATAATTAAAAGAAGAAATGAGGGATTTTTTTGAAGATCGTGGTTACAGCCGGGGGAACGATGGGACACATTAATCCTGCTTTGGCAATAATTGAAGAGTTTAAAAAACAAGAAAAAAACTTAGAAGTTTTATATATTGGGACGCATAATCGAATGGAAAAAGAAGTTATTCCTAAGAAAAATATTCGTTATGAAGAAATCGAAATTTATGGTTTTAGTAAAAATGTTTTAAGAGATATTAAAAACGTTTTTTGTATTCAAAAGGCTGTTCATAAATGTGAGAAAATTTTTAGAGAATTTAAACCTGATGTTGTAATTGGGGTAGGAGGGTATGTTACTTATCCTGTTTTAAAAGCTGCCCATAATTGTCATATTAAAATATTTATTCATGAACAAAATAGTGTCCCTGGTAAAGCGAATAAAATGGTGGCCAAATATGCTGATTTAATTGGGGTTACTTTTAAAGAAAGTGAAAAATATTTTAAAACAAGAGGGAAAATTGTTTATACAGGACATCCTTGTGGAGCTTGGGCTTTAAATATTACCAAAAAAGATAAAGAGGCTTTAGGGTTTTCAAAAGAAAAAAAACTGGTTACGATTGTGGCTGGGTCATTGGGAAGTGGTTCCTTGAATCAAAAAATGGAAGAATTTTTAAAAAGCATTGGTCATAAAGATTATGAAGTTTGTTATATTACAGGTAAAAGTCATTATGATAGTTTTAAAAAAGAAAAATTTCCAGACAATGTTCATTTATTTCCTTTTATGGAAGAATTGCCTGGCCTTTTAAAAATAAGTGATTTAGTTATTTCAAGAGCAGGAGCTGGTAGTTTAAGTGAAATTTTAGCTTTAGAAAAACCGGCAATTATTATTCCTAGTCCTAATGTGGCAAATAACCATCAATATTATAATGCTAAAGAATTAGCTTTAAAAAATTGTGTATATTTATTAGAAGAAAAAGATATTGATAAAGAAAAATTAGTTAATTTAGTTGATGAATATTTATATGATTTGGAAAAAAGAAATGAAATGATTAGCTGTATGCGTAAGGAACAAACTTTTAGCAGTGCGAATTTAATATATCAAGAAATAAAGGAATTGTTAAAATGAAACATTTAGAACAATGGGGGATTTTAGAAGAAAATGTTTCTTTAGAAAATTTGAATACTTATAAAATTAAAACAAAAGCTAGATATTTGTTACATCCAAGAACGGTAAAAGAATTACAAGAATTTGTTTCTGTGGCTAAGAAGGAAAATTGGCCTTTTTGGGTTTTAGGAAATGGTTCAAATGTTGTTTTAGCGGATACAATGTATAATGGGGTAATAATAAAGTTAGATCAGTTTAAAAAAATAGAATATAATGACAATCAAGTTGTTGTTGGGGCTGGAGTCATGATTAATTACTTATCTAAAGATATTATAAATCATGGCCTTTCTGGCTTAGAATGGGCTAGTGGGATTCCTGGTACGGTTGGAGGATCTATTTATGGCAATGCCGAAGCATATAATGTATCGACTTTTCATTATTTAAAAGATGTAACTTTTTTAAATCAAAATAATGAAATAGTTGTTTTAAATAAAGAAGATATTTCCCATGCTTACCGTACAAGTTATTTTAAAGAAAAGCCAGGAAATATTATTTTAGAGGCGACATTCGTTTTTCCAGATGGTGATAAAGAAAAATCGCTTTTGCTTATGCAAGATAGACTCCAAAGAAGATTGGCTACGCAACCGTTAGATTATCCGAGTGCCGGAAGTGTTTTTCGAAATCCTTCTAAAGATTTGCCAAGTGGTAAATTAATTGATGATTTAGGCCTTAAAGGATTTAGAATTGGGGATGCCATGGTTAGTGTCAAACATGCTAATTTTATTGTTAATTTGGGAAATGCAACTGGAAAAGATATTCGAAATTTGATAAAATTAATACATGCTAAGGTAGAAGAAAGTTACCATATCGATCTTACTTTAGAACAAGAATTCAAAGATTGGTGAGTCTATGAAAAAGAAGAAAGTTATTAAAAGAAAAATTAAATGGAAAGTGCTTTTGAAAATATTCTTTCTTCTTTTTGGCGTGGGCTTAATTTTCTTTTATTTAATGAATGTTAAAACAAAACATATTGTGATTAGTGGTAATTCGTTAGTTAGTGATAATGAAATTATTATTACAGCTGGTTTTAAAAACTATCCTTATTTATTTCGGGTTAGTAATAAGGAAATAAAGGAACGCTTAGAAAGTATACCATTACTTACAAATATAAAGGTTCAAAAAAGTCTTTTGGGAACATTAACGATTTATGTGGAAGAAACCAAGCCATTATTTTATAATCGCAATAACGATAGGTTGGTTTTGAGTGATGGTAAGGAAGTTACTTCAGCTATTTTAGATGGAGTGCCAACTTTAATAAATTATGTTCCAGATACGTTATATGATAGGCTTGTGGAAGAGTTAGCTTCGATTGATAAAAACGTTTTAACTTTAATAAGTGAAATAGAATATCAACCTTGGCAAAGTAATGATGTGATGATTGATGATACGAGATTTTTTCTTAGAATGACCGATGGTAATAGTGTTTATGTGAATTTAATAAATTTACAAAAATTAAATACATATATTGAAATTTTTGCTTCTTTGGAAGACAAAAAAGGAATTCTTTATTTAGATTCTTCTAGTGATAAAATATCTTTTAGTTTATATGAAAAGGCTTAGCTTAATTTATTAAAGGTTTGTGGATAGCTTTTTAGGCCTATTTGTGCTAATATATTTTTGTGATGTTTATGGAAAATATTAATTTTGATAATAAAATGATGGAAATGATTTTGGCAAACGAAAAGAATGATGTTGTGCCAAGCTTACTTTTGCATACTTGTTGTGCTCCTTGTTCATCGGCTGTATTACTTAGACTAGCTAATTATTTTCACATTACAGTTTTTTATTATAATCCTAATATTGAGCCTAAAGAAGAATATCTTAAAAGAAAAGAAGAACAAAAAAGATTTTTGCAAGAATATAACTCTAAATATCCTATTTCTTTTTTGGATTGTGATTATGATCATGCTTCTTTTGAAACTATGAGTAAGGGTTTAGAAAATGAAAAAGAAGGTGGGAGTCGTTGTTTTAAATGTTATCGTTTACGGTTAGAAAAAACGGCTTTGATGGCTAAAGAAAAAGGATTTCAATATTTTGGGACGAGTTTAACAGTTAGTCCATATAAAAATGCACGGAAGATAAACGAAATTGGGGAAGAATTAGCTAAACAATATCAAGTTTCTTTTTTATATAGTGATTTTAAGAAACATGATGGTTATAAAAAAAGTATTTTAATGTCTCATGAGTATAATTTATATCGACAAGATTATTGCGGTTGTTCTTTTTCGAAAAAAGAAAGGGAAGAATATTTGCAAAGAAAAAACGGAAGTTAGTTTCCGCTTTTTTCATTTAACATATTTTTTCGATATTCTTCATAGGCTTTAATTTCTAGTTCATCTTGATATTCAGTATAGGCAATATTTTTTTGTTTAATTATTTGTTCAATTAAATATTCAGTAAAATATGGGTTGCGAATTAAAATTGGGCCAAGAAGATAAGTGCCATAGAAATGGTTTTTAATTATGCCTTCCACAATTGATTTGGAAGTATAGCCAGTACCTTTTTTAACATCAAATAAATGTTTTTCTTTAACAAAACGCATGATAGTGTCACGATTTTGAAAACCAATTATTTCAGCGTTAATTTTAGGGAATGTTAATGTTTGTTCACCAACAATTCGTTCATTGGTTTGAAATGATTCAAACTGAAATAAATCAAGGGTTGTTTCTTCTTCCTCGTCTAAGGTGTTAAAGCTCCGGCCAAATAAATCAAGAGAATTACCGGTAACAATAAAAAATTTATTTTGTTTAATGGCTTCTTTGATGGCTTTTTTGTATTTTAAAATATCTTTTCTAACTAATTCAAAAGAAGGGTGCGAGCCACTGCCAAGGTAAAAGATGTCATATTTAGTAAAGTCAATGTTATCTTCTAAAGATAAATAATGAACAATAGGCTTAATATTGTGGCCTTCTAAATGTTTTATTAAAGCTAAAATATTACCGTGTTCGCCATATAAATTCATTAAATCATAATATAAATGGGCAATTTTAATGGTTTCCATTTTGGGCCTCCTTAAATTTATTTAATAATATTTCGGTCATATCAAAACAAACCATGGTATATATGTTACCAGTTGTTTCTTTTTTGATAGTAGGAACAATATCATTTAGATCATCTAACATATAAATCTTATCACTTTTTATCTTGGCATAAGAAAGACGAACCCTAACGTCCCATTTGAAACGACCGATTAAAATTATTTTTTCAATATCTTCATTATTTAAAAGTTCGAATTCGACATCCCATAACCAAGATAAATCATTAAATTTATAACGGCGAGAAACGTTATCAAAGCCCATGATGACACATTTTTTGCCTTCTTGATTTAAAATATAACGTAAAGATTGATAATAACTTAAAGCGTTTTCGTTTTTACTTTCTAACATTGTTATTTTTTGGTTACCAAGTAAGAAATCATGACCTCGTTTAGTTGGTATTTTTTCATTATTAAAAGTGCTTATAATTATTTCTTGGTCTATTTTTAGCGTATCGCATAAGGCAAAGGCCGCGATGGTGGCATAAGCGGTAAATAAAAAATCTTTATTTAACAATATTTCTGTGCCATTAATTTTCATTGTTTTGTTTTTTAAGTCAATATCGGTTCCAAGGTAAGTTGGACGGCCTCTTTTAAAATCGCAGTTTGGGCAATAATATGACCCAATATGACCATAATGATAGTAAGAATATATTAATTTGCGATGGCAATTAGGACAATAGGCTTCATCGGTCGAGAAATTTATTAGACGTTGAAAAGAATCTTTCGTTCGATTAAGGCCATAAGTAATAATTTTACCTGGATAGTCTAACGATATTTTCATAAGACCTGGATCATCAGCATTTAAAATTAAAGTTGTTTTTCGATCTAATTTGTCAAAGATGGCATGATAGATTAAATCAGGTGAACCATTGCGGGCTGGTTGGTCGCGTGTGATATTGGTGATGACTAAGTGAGTCATTTTGTTTTTAGTAAAAGCTAAATGCAGATGTTTTTCATCTAATTCTAGTAATAAGATGTCATGCTTAAATTTGCCAAAGATATTACAATTATTTAAAATAAGTGTAGTTATGCCTCTAATGCCATTGCTTCCCGAAGCATTATAAACAACATCATAGCCGGCTTCTTTTAAAATATGATAAATGAAATTTGTCGTTGTGCCTTTACCACTTGAGCCTGTTACGCCTATAACATATTTAGGGTATTTTATTTTTTCTAGTATATGCTGGTTCATATTGTAAGAGATTGCCCCTGGAAATTGGGTGGCGTTTTTACCAAGCAATTTTAATATTTTAGTTAATAGTTTATTGGTTATAATTTGTAACATTCGTAACATAAATAACACATCCTTGTATTCATATTATAGCATAATTTATTATTTTCTTTTTCTTTTTTTACATGCTATAAT
>CALVLG010000048.1 GCA_944336815.1 uncultured Bacilli bacterium
TTATTAGAAGGTGAAACTTCTAGTGCGTCTTATGAAAGACCCTGGACTAGTCCTAAAAAAGCAATAATAGGTGGGGCTGCTTTCATTGCAGGCGGATATTTAGGTGTTGGACAAAATACTATTTATTTAAAAAAATTTAATGTAAATCCGGCTAGTATTTATGAGCCACATAACCATGAGTATCAAGCTAATATTGCCGCGCCTTTTAATGAAGCTAAAACTAGTTATAATAGTTACCGGGATAATGGTTTGCTTTCTTTACCTTTGCATTTTACGATTCCTATTTATAATAATATGCCAGAATATACAACTCATCCTGTAACGGGTAAAGAAGAAGGCGGGACTAGTGAAGTTAAGGATCAAGCGTTTGAAGAGGAGTTGAACAAACAAGGATTTGATGAAACTTATAAAAAATGGTTAAGAGCTTTACATGAAAAGTATCCTAATTGGACTTTTGAATCAATTAAAACTAATTTAGACTTTAATGCATCGGTTGCTGCTGAAAAGAAGGTTGGCGCTGTTAGTAAAAGTTGTTCTGCTTGTCTTGATGCTAATAATATTTATCCCGAAGTTGGCTGGGGAACGCCAAATGATCAAACGATGGCATATTTTTTAGATCCCCGTAACTTTTTGATGGAAGACAGTATTTTGATGTTTGAAGATTTAAGTAATAATTCTTACTATACGGAAGCAATGGTTAAAAATGTTTTAAAAGGAACATTTATGGAAGGAAATGACAATGTTGATGGTATTCCTTATTCGACTTTGTTTATGGAAGCGGCTAAAAGTTATAATGTAAGTCCTGTTTATTTAGCGTCTTTATCAAGACAAGAAGTTGGAACTAAAATGGGACTTGTAACAAGTGGAGAGAAATTTGAATATAAAGGGATTACTTATGTAGGTTTTTACAACTTTTATAATATAGGAGCAAGAAGTTCTGAAGAAAATCCAGCAAAAGCAGGCTTAGTTTACGCGGCAGCAGGAGCAGTTCCTAATAGTGATGGTGTTTATGTTGGAAATATTGGTAGCGATGATCCGTCAATACCAGTTACTGATCCAGATACTGGGGGAGGCTCTTCTACTTTGCCAGTTGTAACACCGGTGGCTAGTCATTTAAGTAATATGGGGTTAAATAGAAAAGGAAGTTATTTAACTAATGTAACAATAGGAGCGACGGTTGCAACTTTGAAAAGTAAAACTAATGGTGAAGAATTAACTTTTAAAGATATTAATGGTAATGTAATTGGTAATACTGAGAAAGTAACAACAGGAACCACTATTACATTTAGTACAGGCGAGACATACACTGTTCTTATTTATGGTGATTTAAATGGCAATGGTGATGTTGATTTAGTCGATTTACAAATGTTAAAAATGTATCTTCTTGGTAAACAACAACTTTCGGATGCTTCTTTAAATGCTGCAAAAGTAGTTGATAAAAATGAACAAAAACCAACTATTACAGATTTACAAAAAATTAAATTTACAATTTTAGGACGAGAAAATATTGTTCAGGCTTAGGAGGTAGAAATGAAAAAATTTAAATTATTGTTTTATTTTATTATTTGCTTTTTTTTCATTAAGAACGTTTCGGCTGCTGCACCAACCGCTTCTATAAGTGTAAGTAGTTCTTCAGTTACAAGTGGACAAAGTGTTACAGCTTATGTTAAAGTTAATAATTTTACAACTGCAAAAATAAAGATTGATTCTGCTGGTGCGACTACTGGTTGTAGTTATAATAATATTATTCAAAGTGATACTGGAGAAAATATTACAGAAACTATTCCAGTCACATGTAAAGCTTCTGGGCAAGGGGTTATTAATATTTCTTATACAGTAACAGCCTTAAATAAAAATTATGAACAAGCAAATTTGAGTGGAAGTAAATCTGTCTCAGTTAATCCACCACGGGAAAAAGATACTAATAATTATTTAAAAAGTATTGGTGTGACGGGTTATACACTTACACCTGAGTTTAATAAAGATGTTATGGAATATAGTGTGGAAGTTCCTAATACAGTTGATAAAGTAACACTTGAAGCTAGTCCTGAAAGTGGATATGCTAATATAAGTGGGATAGGTGAAGTTGAAGTTAATGAAGGGGCTAACGTTTTTGAAATTAAAGTTACTAGTGAAACGGGAGCGGAAAGAATTTATAAAGTAAATGTTAATGTGAAAGATGAAAATCCAATTAACGTTTCTATTGGTGATGCTAATTATACAATAATGAAGAATGTTAAAAACGTGGAAGCACCAGCTACTTATGAAGCAACAACGGTTAAAATTGAAGATATGGATATTCCGGCTTTTTATTCAGAAGTAACTGACTTTACTTTGGTGGCAGTAAAAAATCAAAATGGTGATGTGTCTTTTGCAATTTATAATGAAGAAAAAAATACTTACACTTTATATAATGAAAATGTTTCTGATCAATTATATTTGTATATTTTGCCAGCGACAGAAGAAAAAGAAGGTTTTGTTAAAACAACTTTAACGATTAACGATAATACTTATGATGTTTTAAAAAGCGAAAATGGCAATACATATTTAGTGTATGCAATGGATATTTATTCTGGAGAAAAACATTATTATTTATATGATCAAAAAAATAATTCTTATGTTTTATATGATGAAGATCTTTTTAACAGTTTTACTATGGAAATAACTCGTTATAAACAAGTCGTTTTAGCTTTTGGTGGCGCAATAATAGTTTTAATTTTGTGTATTATGTTTTTACTTTTTAAAAAGCCAAAAAATACCAAGAAAAAAGCTTATAAAGAAGCTCTTTTGAAAATGAAAGAAGAAGAGAAAAAAAGAAAAGATGATGATGCTTTTAAAAAGCATACAAAAGAAGATGCTGTAGAAAAAATGAATGATGCAACAAAAATAATTGAAGATTTTGAAAGTAATATGGAAACAGAAGAAAAGCAAGAGAAAAGTACAGCTAATAAAAGGAAAAAAGCGAAAAAGTAGGATATAATTCTTACTTTTTTTTTTGGTTAAAACATGGTAATATATTAGCGAGGAAGTGATTTTATGCTAAATAATACCAATCAAAGAATGATTGTTGCTTGTAGTGGTATTGCTGCTATTAGTGCTGGTATGGCTATATCAATGGGTTTGAGTTTTAAAGAAGCAGAAAGTTTTTTAACCCAAGCTTTATATGGTTATTTAACTTATTTTGGCGCTGCTGCAATGGCTACTAGTACAGCATTTGTCACATATTTTTGGCGTGAATATAAAAAAGAATTAGAAGAACAAAAAAAGAAAGGGTTATCTTTATAAAACTATATGAATTTAAAAGATAAGTTATTATATGTTTTTTTGTTATGTTTACCTTTTATCGATCTAGTATCTTCAATTGCAACATGGGAAGGTTTTTTTAGCGTGGGCCTTATATTTAAAGGCTTCTTTTTACTTTATGCTGGGTGGTATTTATTAAGAAATAAAAGTAAGTACTGGCGCATGTTTTTATTTATTTTACTAGGGTGTTTAAGTATTTTAATTGTTCATTATGATGGGGCATCTTCACTTTATTTAGAAATAGTTAATTTAATTAAAATTTTTTATTTACCAACGCTTATTTTATTCTTTTATACTTACCATGGCCATGTTCCTTTTTTAAAAGTTATAACTTATTTGGCTTTAGCATATTTACTCCTATATTTAGGACCTTATCCTTTTGGACTCGGTCATAACATAGCCGAAATTTATCCAACCAAAAATTTATATTTAGCTTATTTTTATGTTGGTAATGAACTAGCAAATGTTTTTATTCTTTTAATACCGTTAGCCTTTGTTTATTTTATTACGAATAAACAAAAAGTAATGACTGTTATCTTAAGTTTTTTAACCGTCTGTATGCTTTTATTATTAGGAACCAAAACGATGTATATAAGTGTATTTTTAATCCTTGTTTATTTTGGATATAGATATTTTAATAAAAAGAAAGATTTTTTCAAAAAAAATTATAAGTTAATTATTTTGGGAATTGTTCTTGTTATGGGGCTGGGGATATTGGTATTACCTAAAACCCCAATTTATCAAAATTTTAAAACTTCATTAGAGTTTTATGAAGTCGATTCTGTAAAAGAATTGTTTACTTTTCAAAATATAAATCATGTTATATATAGTAATCGTTTAACTTTTTTAGAAAATGTTGCAATCCTATATAAGGATAGTTCATTGAGTGGTAAATTATTTGGCATAGGTAGAACGACTTTATTAAATACTAAAGATGTGGAAATTGATATTTTTGATATATTTTTTAGTATTGGTATGGTTGGTTTTATCATTTATCTTTGTTATTTTGGGTATGTTTTAACAGAAGTAAAAATAAAGGGATTACCAAAATTTATATTTATATTATTATTAGTTATTTCTTTATTTAGTGGTCATGTTCTTATTAGTCCGATGGTATCTACTTATTTAGCAATGTTATTTGGAATTAAGAATGGGAGGAATCAAAATGAAAAGTTGGACCAAAAAGCAATTAAGAAGGCTTAGAATTGCTTTAATGATTAATAGTGATAAAAGAAATCGTTATCTAAAAAAGCATCATGTTTTTAAAGAAATGGGTGAGAATGTTTTTTTTCAACCTAGATTTATTCCTTCTGATCCAAATCTTATTAAGTTTCATAATAATGTCATTGTAACTAGTAATGTAACTTTTGTTAATCATGATATTTTTCATCTTGGGTTAAATAATTTGCAACAAGGAACGTTTAGTTATGAACAAAGATGTATTGAAGTTATGGATAATGTATTTATTGGCTGTAATAGTACAATTTTAGGGGGAGTTAGAATTGGTCCGAACGCTTTAATTGCAGCGGGTAGTGTTGTGACAAAAGACGTTTTGCCAAATACAGTGGTGGCAGGAAATCCGGCCAAAGAAATTGGGCGATTTGATGAGTTTGTAGCAAAGCGGAAGAAAGAAAATGTTTTGCTTAATGAAGATGAATTATGGGAAAGATTTACAAAGGAAAAAGAAAATAGATAGTTTTTGCGTTTTTCATGGTAAAAATAAGGTATAATAAGTTTATACAAGGAGTGGTATTATGCGGTTGGAAGTGAATGTTGTTAATATTTGTCTAATGATTTTGACAACGTTTTTGTTAAGTGTTTTATTTGTGCCATTATGTAAAAAAATAGCTTTTCATATTGGGGCGATTGATTATCCTAATAAAAGAAGATTAAATAAAGTGCCGATGCCAACGATTGGTGGTTTAGGGGTATTCTTTTCGTTTTTGATTGGTTATATGCTTTTTGGCCGGGGCACAACGGAGATGATCTCGATTTTAATTGCCAGTTTTATTATTTTAATGGTCGGGTTTATTGATGATATAAAACCAATAAGTGCGAAGTATCAATTTTTTGGGCAAACATTAGCTGTTTTAATTATTATTTTATATGGCAAGATAACAATTGATGATGTGACAATGTTAGGAGCGCATATTTTTTTCCCCGCGCCATTAAATTATTTGGTGACATTAATTTTTATGTTAGGAATTATTAATGCAATTGATTTATCCGATGGTATGGATGGGTTAAGTAGTGGAATAAGTATCATTTATTTTTTAACAATAGTTATTATTGCTGCTGTTATTGGTGGGGGAAAACTTGGCAACATGGATACTACAATTGCCATTTTAATGATTGGTTCGTTACTTGGCTTTTTGGTTTATAATTTTCCGCCAGCAAAGATTTATATTGGGGACTCGGGAAGTAATTTTGTTGGACTTATGGTCGCGACAACAGCTTTATATGGCTTTAAATTAGCTACATTTACTTCACTTTTAATTCCATTAGCTATTTTAGCAACGCCAATAATTGATGTTTTGTTTTCAATTATAAGAAGAAGTTTACAAAAGAAAAATCCTTTTACTAATCCAGATAAGGATCATTTACATCACCAACTTTTAAAAATGAAATTTTCAACGAAAACATCTTTACTTATCATTTATACAATTAACTTGTGTTTTTCTGGAGCAAGTGTATTATATGCTTTAGGTGATATAACTTATGCTTTAACTCTTTATATTGCTTTGATGGTTATTTTCTTATTTATTGTTTTAAAAACGGATATTTTATTTCCTAATAGAAAGAGAGATAAGAAAAATGAAAAAAGAGAAAATTAATGAAATTATTCGTTATTTAATAGTTGGCGTTTTAACAACCGTTGTTAGTTTGGGGATTTATTATGGGTTAGTTTTTACTGTTTTAAATCCTGAACATGTAATTGAATTACAAATAGCTAATATTCTTAGTTGGATAGGAGCAGTTATTTTTGCTTATGTAACAAATAGAATTTTTGTTTTTCGAAGTAAAAATACAAATAAAATTAAAGAAGCTACTAGTTTTATTGGCTCCCGCATTCTTACCCTTTTAATGGATATGGGAATTATGTTTTTGGGTGTTAGTGTTATGCATTTTAATGATAAGATTATTAAGTTGGTTAGCCAAGTGGTGATTACAATTGCCAATTATGTTTTTAGTAAATTATTTGTGTTTGCTAGTAAAGATAAACAAAAGTTAAAAAAAAAGAAGAATGAAAAGATATTAATATTTAGTTTATTATTGATTCCATTTCTTGATTTGGCTTGTTGCTTGTTTGAAAATAATACTTATGTTTTTTTAAGCATACTAGGAATAAAAGTTTTATATTTTTTAATATTGGCATTGCTTGTTTGGAAAGAAGAAAAAGGACGGTTATTTTTAACTGGACTTTTTAGTTTCATATTTTTGTTTTTACTATATAGTTTTTGTAAAGATAAAGATATTTTAATGGTTTTTAATTATCTTATTAATATTGCGATTTTGCCTTTAGTTATTTATTATTTTACGAGTTTAGAAAAAAGAGTAATTTCCCCGGGAATTATAGCTTGCGTTTTTGTAATTTATGGGGCTTTGTCATTTATCTTAGCTAATAATAAAACTTTTTTAATTCATGGAATGTTAGTAAATATTTTGCTATTGCCATTGTTTTTAAAGTTTTTGTTTAAGCATCAAAATTATTTAACGAAAGGATT
>CALVLG010000049.1 GCA_944336815.1 uncultured Bacilli bacterium
TTTAGATAATGAACTTTATCGTCTTTATCAGTTAGCCGAACATAAACAAGGAAATGCCCTTCTTCAGTTAGAGAAACGGCAGCGCTTTCTTCTAAAAGTTGCCAATCATCAATTAATGTTATTTCTTCATAAGTTAAAGGGGTATCTGTATTTACAAGGCTATATTCGATTTTCTTTAAAGGGTTTATACTTGAGTTTTCAACGACGGTAAACATTTGGTTTTTATTATAGTATAAAGTATTTACAGAATAAGCAAGGGTATCCCAGCTACTTGTGCCAACTTGAATTTTAGCTAAAGGATTTTTGATGTCATCAAAATACAAGATTGGATATTCGTTTTCTTCAAAAAGCCATACTCTATTTGGCGCTGTTTCTAATGTTTCTAAGTCAATAAAGCTTAAGAAACTATTAAGATATGTAGCACTTTTTAAATTATCTTCGGTTGTTATTGTAAGAGAACCATTTACTTCCCCTTCTTCAATTAACGTTCCAGAAATACTAGAAAGGTTATTAACATTTATGGTACTAGCAATGTTTTGACCAATTTTAAACGCACTGGTAGAAGCATCAAAAGAAAATGTTACAGTTATTAAACGTTCATTATAAACCGCTGCTCCAATGAGGCCACCGCTAGTTTGTGATGTTACTTCACCAGTATTATAACTTCTTTCAATTTTGGTATCACCTTTACTTTGGTTAATGTAGCCAATGAGGCCACCAGCAACAGAAGAAGCATTAATGTTTCCTTTGTTATATGTATCAGTTATATTTAACTCACCTTTGGTACTACCAACTAAACCGCCAACGAAACTATGGCCATAAACATGACCTTCGTTATATACATTTTTTAAAGTTCCATTATTAGCTTCACCAATGATTCCGCCTGTAGCCATATATTCATAAGAAACAGTAAGGGTAACATCAGTAAAAGTAGCGCTGGCAGAAGGAGTTCCTTCTAAAGAATAAGTTATTTCATTTTGATATGAATTTGGCAAGGTTATAGAAAAATCTTCGGCATCTATTACAGTATCATTTATTTTTAAAATGCTTGTATCACTCGTTTTGGTAACTTTACCACTTAATTTTATTTCTTTAATATTACCTTTTACTTCTGTGTTTTTTAGAGCAAAAGTTAAGGTATTGGTAATGTTTGTTTCTTCCTCGCCTATTGTTAGTAAAGGTATTTCTTCGGCAATGGAAACGGTATTTAAAACCGGATTATTTTTCGTAATAACGAATCCATCATAACTTGTATTTTTGATCGTACCATTAGATATGCTTGAAGCAATACCGCCCGTTATATTACCACCATAAACTAACGAATTGGAAACGTAAACGTCATGGACAGTACCAGTTAAATTGGTGAAAAGCCCTACTTCGTTTTCACTATTGCTGGTAATATAGGCTCCATAAATAGTATAAGCATTGCCATCGAAGTTTCCGGCAAAGTTTTGTAAGGAAGGAAGACGATGAATAAGCGTTTGACTTAAACTTTGTTGTTCTTTATCGGTATATACTTCTTCAGTATAGGCTTTAACATAATAAATGGTGTTATCTTTTTCATAAGTTATATCTGTTTCGGGCTCATAAGAAAAGAACCCATCATTTAAAATAATGTTACTACCAAGTTCAAAATAAGTGTTGGCATAATTAGTTGTTTCTAACATTTGGGCAAAATAAGCTAGTTCTTTGCCATCACTAATGATATATGGATCGTTTTTGGTTCCACTTCCACTTCGATAAGAGGTAGCAACTGTTCCATCCCAAGTTGTATCAAAGTCTAAAGGGCTTCGTCTTTCAAAACGAGCAAGGGAAGGAACAGAAATAGTTAAAATAGCAAACAGAAAAACTAAAAGGATGACATATACACTTTTAGGGATACGTTTTAATATTTTTTTTGTCTTCGAAAAATTTTTCATACCTATTCTCTACTTCCTATGCTAAAAAAAGTATACCATATTTCGACAATTTTTTCATTAAAAATATACATTAAAAAAACGCTTTTTTAAGGCGTCTTTAATCTTTTAGGGTACCAATAGATACAACATAAATCCCATCTTCTCTTTTATAAGAATATTTTGTTCCTGTTAGAACCATTAAAAAGGCTGGCTCACCGCATTTTGATGTATCTACTCGTTCTTTAAATTTCAAAAGATTTTGAGCAGCTTCTTCAATATAACCAGCACCAAGTTTTATTTCAATTGCCCCCCATTTGCCATTGCTAGTTCGTAAAATGGCATCAACTTCAAAATCTTTTTCATCACGGTAAAAACTTATTTCGCCACCATATCTTCCAGCATATATTTTTAAATCACGCATACAAAGTGATTCAAAAACAAAGCCAAAAGTATTTAAGTCATTTATTAAATCTAAGGGAGCCATATCAAGAATTGCGGTAGCAATCGATGGATCAACAAAATATTTTTTGGGGGTTGTTCGAAGAGCATATTTACTTCTAAAATGAAGATTAGTAGCGTTAACATTTTCAATTACAAACAATTTTTCTAAAGTCGTTAAATAGTCCATTAAAGTTGGTCTGGAAATATCTTCGGTAAAGTTATTTTTCACATCGTTTTCTATTGTTGTATTAGAAACTTGGGTCCCAATATTTCTCGCTAAACTTCTTAATACATTTTGCATTTTTTCGGGATTTCTTTCTATTCCATCGACTTTTTTTACTTCTTCATGAATTAAAGATTTAACATATTCCTTGGCAACGCGATATTTAATATCGCCTTTTACATTTATAGCCCCTGGCCACCCACCACGAACAATTACACTAGCTAAATCTTCTAAAGATAAATTAGAAACGCCTGTTATATCTTGACCGTTTATTATATCTTTTAAAGAAACTTCTCCAGTTGATTCTTGCGATTCAAATAAACTCATTGGACGCATTAAAACCCGTGATATTCGGCCTGTGCCAGTGTGCATTGTTTTTCCTTCACTAGGTTTAGCTGAGCCGGTAAGAATATATTGTCCTTTCAAGCCAGTGTGATCAACATCAGTTCTAATTGCATCCCAAATGATAGGATACATTTGCCATTCGTCAAACATACGCGGTTTTTCACCTTGTAAAAATAATGATGGCTTGGTATTTTTAATCTCATCATATTCTTCTTTTTTATCGGGATTTTGAAACTCAATAAGGCTTTTAGCGTGATAAGCACCTGTAGTTGATTTACCGCACCACTTACAGCCTTCAATCAAAACAGCGCCCATTATTTGCATAAGTTCCGTAATTTCTTGATCAATTATCCTTGGTAAATATTTCATTTGTCATCTTTCCTCTCATTAAAAGAATAGCACCATTTTACAAAAAAAGCAATTATCACTTTACAATTTGAGAAAAAATTACTTTACAATTTGAGAAAGTTTTGTTTTATAAAAAAAGAAAGAAATCTTTTATGATTCCTTTCCTTCCCGGTCAGTAATAAGTTTTTTAACTTCAATTCTAAACCATATTTTTTCAACTGAAGTTTTACTTGTTTCAACTTTGTGAATTCTTAAAATAAGTAAAATGCGACTAGATAAGTTTTCAATATTATCAATAGATAGATCCATTTCATCAATTTTAATGCCATTTAAACGATATTTATTAGCAATAATTTTAGGAATGTTTGTTTCTGAAAATATTGGCACACCCTCCATAATAACATTCAT
The DNA here is from genome assembly GCA_944336815.1 of uncultured Bacilli bacterium. Taxonomy (GTDB): domain Bacteria; phylum Bacillota_I; class Bacilli_A; order RF39; family UBA660; genus Ventrenecus. The sequence goes on from CALVLG010000049.1 coordinate 3,664, forward strand.
TGGATTATTAGCAAATTCGGCAAATTCTTTACTATAAGATTTAACATCTTCATAATTATTCAAATTGAATATTTTTTGTAAAGCATTTTTCTTAAAGTAATCAAAACTATAATATAAATGTAAAACATCGGCCACTGTCATTGTTGGTGAGATAATGTCCATAACCTTATCTTTAAAATATTCTTCATCATATTGTTTATATAATTCACTTAATTCCTGAGCCTTTATAACAGATTGAGATTTTAATTCTTTTAAGTCTCTTTCATGTTTAAAGTCAAAAATGGAATTACGATTACCTTTAATTTTTCGATTTAATTTTTCTAGAGCTTGTTCATTTTCCGTAATTTTGTTTAGAACTGCATGTAAGCTAGAAATTTCACCTTTTTTAAGTTCCGTTGGCTTTTTTGTATCTTTATAAGTTGTTTTGAATTTTTGAAGTAAACTTTCAAAACGCATATACTCTTTGTATTCTATAACGTTTTCATAAAGTCTTTGTAAAACGGTACAAACTTTTTGCATCGCACCAACATCATTTTTATCGACGGTTTCAGGAACTAAAAATTCATAAGCTGAAGTTCTAGCTTTACTATCTTGCATGAATGAATTTATATCCATTTCGCCGCTTTCACAAGCATCAATTATATCATCAACATTTTCTTGTAAAGCATTTTGTTCATCGATGGTCGCGTCTTTTAATTTGTTTAAACAATCTAAATAATTTTGAACGCCAGCTTCTTGTTTAGCTTTTTCTTGTAAAGCTTCAATATAAGCATTAAATCTTTTCGCATTTTCCCGAATTAATTTTCGAAAGTTTAATTCGATATGGGCAATTATGTCTGGGTTTACCCAATAGATTTTTTCAAAAACACTAGCTAAACGTTCATGCCCTTCTAGTTTTTGATTACGTACTTCTAAAAAGGCAGTCATGTATTCTTCAACATAACAAGTATAAGAGAAATCTTCACCCGTTAAAGAAATACCTGCTTCCATAAATTTATCTAAAAAAGCATTGATAATTTCATTTAAAGAATTAAAGTTAAATGTTTCATAGTTACTTATTTGATACATGAGTTCATCAAAGCCCATTTTTTCATAATATGTATTAGCAGGGTTTAAAAGGAATTTGACGTGTTCTAAGGAAGACACTCTATTTTTTAGTGCATCTAAATTTCCTTGTTCTTCTTCTTTTAGCTCAAAAGAATGACTTTTAGCAAGTAAATATTTTTTTAAGTTAGCTTCATATTCCGTATATTTTTTAGTATATTCTTGAATTTTATCATTGTATTTTTTTTGGTTTGTTTTGGTTTTAGTTGGTAAATTTTCTAAAACAGAAGTTTTGGTATCAATGTCTTTTAAAATAAATTCTAAAAAGTTATTCATTTTTATTCTCCTTTTCAGCTATTACAATTTCTTTACTTTTTAAGTACTCTAAAAATTCCAAAACTTTTTTATATACGGTTATTAAGTCTTCTAAACTAAGAAGCGATAAATCAAATTCGACTGTTTTATCTTTACTTTTCATTTTATCACACTATCCCTTTCTTCTTTTTATTCATCAAATGTATTATAACCCATTGTATCTTTAACAAAGTTAATTGAAACCGTGATTTCAGCACCATCACTTTCGGTTTCTAAGCTATCTATATCTTGACCTTCAATCCAAAGGTATACTCTCGTTTTGGTTATACCATCTGGGATTTGAAATAATGGTTCTTCAATATCTTCTTCGGTTCGTGTTTCTTGTAACGCAAAGTAGATTGGATCAATATTTGGCGAGCCAGAAACACTGTTACGAACATAAACTGGACCGCCTGGTCGTTGGAAAGCATAAGTTGGGAACCGTTCACCATTTACTAAATTAACACCATATTTGCTTGCTCTTTCAATAGAAAGATTAGTATGGTTACGGCTATTTGGTTCAAAAATGATTGATTCACAATTGTTGTTACATTCAACATTTTGAACAACATTAGCAGGTGCTTCATTATCAACACTGCCAATTTTAACAATTCCAAAACGAATAGAGTTACCTAGACCTTGCATTTCTTCATTGGCATCAGCATTCATGTATATATTTGAACTGTTATCTAAGTAGAGGTTATCACTTACTGGTGAACCTGTGATGTTTTGAAAAAACAAGTCAAAGGAAATAAAATAACTGTATTCTTTAGCTTCGCTTTGATCAACGATCTCGGTGGAAACAAAACCGTTTTCTTTATTTACATCACGTTTGTAATATAGCACGCCATTACTCTGGAACATATTGAAATATTCACTGTTGTGATTGGTTATTCCGTTTGAAGAAACGGGAATAAGACCATTTGTAGCCCAATGATTAGTATGATTTGGATACGTATTTCGTAAGTCTCTAATGACTGTATCTAAGTTTATTTCAACTGCTGTATCAAAATTAATTCCATCTAAAGAGATGTAAAGGCCACTAGTTCGATCTACTTGGATGTTAAAAGTTCTTACTTGAACATTTAAACTAGATGAAAACCAAGCATAAGTAGAAACTAGAAATAAAATTCCAAAAATAACGGCTAAGACAATCGTAACTTTAAAACTTTTTCGTTCCCGAAATCTGGTTTTATTTTGGCTTTTTTTCTTTGTCGTTATACTTTTCTTTTTCGCTTTTATTTTTCTCACCTCTTTATATGGAATGAAAGAAAGAGTAAGGTTCTTACCCTTTCTTCATCTTAATCATTATGGTTTTTGAGTAATTTCCCAAGTATTTACACCTTCAACTAATTTATAAGTTGCTGTGTATGTAGTAGCGCCATCAGTAAATTCGAAGTCAGTTTTGTATTCAGCTGGAATTACAAAGTAACCAGTTTCAGTATTGAATGTAATACCTGTATCTGGGGTTGTAACTGTAATTACATCTTGGGCATCAAAATGTGTATTTCCTTCGGTAATAATTGTTGATGGGCCATCATAATCGATGTCATTTTCAGTTAATTTTTCTTTAGTGAATCCGAAATTAACTAAAACTTTTTTACCTAATTGAGCAAAATCGTAGTTATCAACATCTTGGCCTTCAAGCCAGATATATACACGTACTTTAGTAATACTATTTGGCGCTAAAGTCATAAATTCTTGACGAGCAAAGCCAGGTACGTTTTTCATTGTATC
>CALVLG010000050.1 GCA_944336815.1 uncultured Bacilli bacterium
TCAATTTTAAGAAGAGAAATGGCTTAGAGATAGTCTAGGTCATTTTTTTGGCTTTTTAAAAACTGTCCGTAGGTGAGCAAGTATGAGCGCAAGCGAAATGCTTAATAAGTTTTGAGACGAGGTCTTGTCAGGTCTTGTCAAGTCTAGTGTGTAAATTTTTAAATGTTATTAAAATTTCAAAGAACAAATGTTAATACGCTTTTGCTGTATTAGCTTTTTTTGATAAATTGACTAAAAAAAGGTATAATATGACCCATTAAAGGGGGTTACTATGCAACATTTTCTTACAAAGCCATTAAAAGAATATGGTATTTTGTCTTTAGATGAAGCTAAGATAAGATTAAATAATTTATCTTTAAAATTAGTTGCGGAACTTGCTAAACGAAAAGAACAAGAAGAGATAAAAGAAATAAATATGCTTGGTTTAGGCAATTCTATATCAGAAAGTATTTAATATATATTAGAGATTTTTTACTAAAACAAAGTAAAAGTAGTTATGTAACAATTGGCAATTTTCCATATTGTAGTACACCACTAGGAGCTTTTATTAATCCGATATTTAAAGAATTTAATAATTATATTAAATCAACTACAAACTTAGAAAGAACATCTTTTTATAATGGGATAACTATTGCTTTTATTGAACAATATGAAGGAAAATTAAAACTTGATAACCATCCAATTATTGAAGAACAATATACATCATTAGTTGGTTATGTAAATCATTTATTAAAAAACATCGCAAATACAAAAAGATTATTAAAAAAATAAAATGGTTTACACCTTTTATTTATTTTTAAAACAAGATACAATATTTCCTGGAGTGATGAACATGAACATTAATCATTTATCTTTTTCTTATGGATTACAAAAAATCTTTGTTGATGTTTCTTTTTCTTTAGATAGTAAAGATCATGTGGCTTTAGTAGGCCCTAATGGGGCGGGGAAAAGTACTTTTTTTCACTTACTTTTAAAAGATTTAGAACCAGATTATGGCACGATCACAATTCATCGTTCTTCACGTTTATCTTATTTACCTCAAACTCTTCAAGACGATTTATTAAATATGGATATAACGGTTTTAGAATACTTAAAAACGGCCCGACCTTTTACCCAATTAGAAACAAAATTAAATTCCTTATATGAAGAAGCTAGTCTAAAACCTAAAGAAAGTAAAAAAATATTACAAGAAGCTAGTAAAATCCAAGATTTAATTGATTATTATGATCCTTTTCATAGCGAGGATGAACTAATGGATCTTCTAATCGGTATGAATCTCTTTGATAAAATTAATCAACCTTTAAATACTTTATCAGGGGGCGAAAAAAGTAAAGTTGCCTTTACCCATCTTTTATATAGTAAACCAGATATTATTTTACTTGATGAACCAACTAATCACCTAGACTTAAAAACTAAAGACTTTGTAATGAAATATTTACAAAAATACCATGGTCTTATTTTAATTATTTCCCATGATCTAGAGTTTTTAAATACCGTGACCAATAAAACACTCGTTTTGAATAAAAATACACAGCAAATAACCTTATTTAATGGTAATTATGCCCGTTATCAAAAACAAATGGCCGCCGATGCCATAAGTAAAAGAAACTTGTTAGCTAAACAAGAAAAAGAAGAAGAAAAATTAAAAAAGATTATTGCTAAATATATAAGAGGGAATGAAAAAAAAGCTCGTATTGCCAAAGATAGACAAAAAAAGCTAGCTAGATTAGAAAAAGAAAAAGTTGTTTTAGAAAAAAGAAGTAAAGAAACAAAATTTAAAATGACGATTAAAGAACCAGGTGATTACTATCCTTTAAAAGTAGAACATCTATCTTTTGGCTATACCGAAGAACTACTTTTTAAAAACTTTTCTTTAGAAGTTATTCGCCAAGAATGTTATTTAATTCTAGGGGAAAATGGTGTTGGTAAAAGTACATTTTTAAAACTATTAATGAACCATTTAAAGCCAATAGAAGGAACCATCACTTTTGGTAAAAACGTTTCAGTTGCTTACTATGCCCAAGAACATGAAAGTTTAGATGAAGAAAAAAGTATTATTGAACAATTTTATGATATAACCAAAGATCAAAAATTTTTGCGTAGTCTATTAGGTCGTTTTTTATTTTTTGATGATGACATATTAAAAAAAGTTAAAATATTATCACCGGGAGAAAGAAGTAGAGTAGCTTTAGCTAAATTGGCTATCTTAAAGGCTAATCTTTTATTACTAGATGAGCCAACCAACCATTTAGATCCCGAAACTCAAGAAATTATTGGCACGACATTTAAAGAATATCCTGGGACAATGTTAGTTGTTTCCCATAATCTAGATTTTATTAAAGAATTAAAAATTGAAAAAATTCTTTTACTTCCAAGTGGCAAGATTGTTTCTTATGATGAAGAACTTGTCAAAGCCTATGAATTATTAATTACCAATCCTAACCTTGAAGTGTAAAAAGTTGACAATGTGTATTTACGTAAATTGACTTAGAAAAAACGAAAGTGTTAAAATAGAATTACATAGTAGAGTTGCTATGATAGAAAGGTGTGTTAGGTTTGACAAAAGAAAATGTTGCTACTAAAAAAACAAGAAATGTAGCAATCGAATTTTGGCGAGTAATCATAGCTTTAGCAATCATTGGCTTTCATACCGGCTATATAATTGCGCGTAGTTGTGATGGCTCATTAGGCTATTTTATGGAGGTAACAAACTGGTTCTTTGGTTCAAGTGAAGTTTTACTTATTTTCACTTTAACAGCTGGTTACTTTATGGTCTCTCATTTTAAAAGAAGAATGAAAGACAAAGAATATCAAGAAAGGAGTGCATCATCTAGAGCTTGGGAATATACTTGGTCAAGAGTTAAAGGCCTATTACCTGTCTTAATTTTAGGTTATATTCTTGGTGTTGTTATTTCAACTGGCTTCTATTATCCAGAATATGGTGTTAAAGAAGTAAGCTCAATGATCTTAAACAGCATGTGGGAATTTTTAGGTTTCCATTCTGTTGGTTTAAGAAGTGTTGGCAATGAATTCTTTAACTTAAATGGTACTTTATGGTTTATTTCAGCAATCATTATTTGCGGATATTTCTTATATTGGGGCTTATCTAAAAATGAAGATTTCATGAGCGGTATAGTTGCGCCATTTATGTTTGTTTTCTTATCTGGATGGTGGTGCTTTACTGGTACTCGTGCGGCTCAAACTGCATGGAGTACGTTTGGCTTTCAAACAGCTAGTACAAATGGTATGGGCGGAAGTGCAACCAATTTAACGCCAACAATTGGCTTTAACAATGGTTTATTATTTGTTTTATTAGGTATGTTAGGTGGTATGATTTTATACTATTTAATTTCTAAATTAAAAGAAAAGAAATTTAGTGGTTCAGCTAAAGCTGCCTTAACTGTTGTAAATTTAGCAGCTGCTGCTTTACTAATTTGGTATACAGTATATCCACCAACTTGGTTTGATTTAGATCGTTGGACAGTCTCTTTATTATGTATTACAGTTATTGCTTTAAGTCTTTTAAATGTTGATGGCTTATCAAGACTATTAAATAATAAAGTAACACATAAATTATTTGAATACTTAGGTGGTATTTCATTATATATATACATGTTACATTACCCAGTAGCGATTTTTGTTCTTCGCTTACTAGGTGAAAATACTGCTGAAACAACGTATTCATTCTGGTTAATTTTTATTCCAACTGTAATTATTACAATTGTTTTAAGTATTCTTACCAAAATGTTTATGGAAGCGACCTTCTTAAAAAAGAAAAAAGCCTAAAAGAATATAGCCCCGTAAAGGGGCTTTTTTATGAATGAAAGGAGTTAAAAAATGAAAGTTATAACTAAAGAAGAAGCTGCCAAATTAATAAAAGATGGTGACATGGTTGCTATTTCTGGTTCCGGTGGTTCAGGGTCTTGTGAAGCTATTTTAACTGGCATTAAAGATTCATTTTTACAAACTGGTCATCCTTGTAATATTAAAGTTACATGCGGTATTTCTCCTGGCAATTTAACTAATGATGATGTAGGGATGAATATGCTTGCTAAACCAGGTCTTGTATCTTTAGCTGTATGTGCCCATTTAGGTATGGGTCGTGTTTTTGGTAATGCAATTGGCAGTGACCAAATTCCTGCCTTTGCCGTCCCTTTAGGGGTGATTAATCATCTATATCGGGCGATTGCTGGTAAAGAAGGCGGTGTTCTAACTAAAATTGGGTTAAACACTTTTGCTGACCCAAGGATAGATGGTTGTCGCACTAATGAAGGAGCTAAAAAATTTCCGGACTTAGTAAAGTTAGTTGTTATTGAAGGCAAGGAATACTTGTTTTACAAAAGTTTTCCTATTAATGTTGCGATTGTGAAAGGAACTTATGCCGATGAAGAAGGAAACATTTCTCTAGAACATGAAGGGGTAATAGGTGAGCAATACAACATGGCAATTGCTGCCCACAATAGCGGGGGTATTGTAATTGCTCAAGTTGAAAAAATTGTTCCAGATCATTCTTTAAGGGCCAGAGATGTCTTAATTCATTCATCTTACGTTGACTATGTCGTAGTTGCTGAACCAGACTTATCTTTAGGGGATTATAATATTCCTGTTTATCGTCCTGAACTTACTGGTGATAGTCGGATTGAACTAGCTGATGTTAAAATAAGAGAATTAGACGAAAGAAAAGTGTGTGGTAGACGTGCCGCCATGGAACTTACTAAAAATAGTGTTATTAATCTTGGCGTTGGTATGCCAGACTCTGTATCAAACGTTGCCGCTGAAGAAGGCTTTGCAGAAGCAATTGACTTATCCGTAGAATCTGGGCCAACAGGTGGTATTCCGGTTGGTGGTGTTTGCTTTGGCGCTTCAATAAACCCTGAAAGTGTTATTTCAACTGCTGAACAATTTGATGCTTATAATGGTGGTTGTCTTGATATGGCCATATTAGGTCTTGCTGAAGTCGATCAATACGGTAATGTGAATGTTTCTAAATTTGGAACTAGAGTTACCGGTCCCGGTGGATTTATCAATATAACGCAGTGTACAAAAAAAGTTGTCTTTATGGGTACTTTTACAGCTAAAAATTTAGAAGAAAAAATAGTTGATGGAAAATTACAAATTATCCATGATGGGGAAAAGCACAAATTTGTTTCCCAAGTAGAACAAATAACGTTCTCAGCCAAACAAGCGATCATTAATAACCAAGAAATATTATATGTTACGGAACGGGCTGTTTTTAAATTAACGGCGCAAGGTATTATGTTAATTGAAATCGCCCCAGGTGTTGATTTAGCTAAAGATATTCTAGCTAAAATGGATTTTAAACCGCTTATAAGTGAAAATTTAAAAACTATGGATGAACGCATTTTTAAACCAGCTAAGATGGGGCTTGTTTTAAAAGAAAAATGAAAATATATTGTTTAGTAGTTGGCCCATTAAGAGAAAACTGTTATGTCATTGTTAATGAAAATAAAGAGGCGATTATTATTGATCCAGGCGATGAAGCAAACCGCATAATTTCTTTTGCCAATCAATATAAAGTAGTTGGCATTTTAATAACGCACACTCATAACGATCACATCGGTGCTTTAAAAGAAATAGAAAGCTACTATCAGTTAAAAGCTAATCAACCGATCGCTAATTTTCAATATGAAACCATTGCAAACCCTGGGCATACCATGGATTCTAAATCTTTTTATTTTCCAAAAGAAAAAGTTATGTTCGTTGGCGATTTTGTTTTTTTCCATGCCGTAGGTAGAACCGATATAGGTGGCGATGCCAACCTAATGAAGCAATCATTACAAAATTTACTTACCCAAATCCCCGAAGATACTGTACTATGTCCTGGACATGGTCGCTATACGACATTAAAAAGAGAAAAAAACTTTTATCAAAGTGTTATGAAAGAATTAGCCTAAAAAGCCAAATTTTTAAATATAATTAGGTAACTAATTGTTAAAAATAAAAAAAACATTACTTTTATTAAAAATTATGATATAATATCAATATCATTAGGTTATGATTAACGTATTAGTAGTTTATATATTCTTTAATTAGAGAGTTTATGGGTGGTGAAAATAAACAAAGAAGTATAAATGAATTACAATGTTATGAACTTAATCGGGTTACTCCGTTAACAGAATGAGTGCTTGTAATAACAAGAAATAAGGTGGTACCACGGATAATATTTTCGTCCTTTTAGAGAATATTATCCGTTTTTTTTATGAAAGAGAAGAATATGTATGAAAAAAGAAGAAAAAATAGAATTGATAATTAGAAGAGCTGTTCAAATTTTTAATGAGGATTCATTAAGAAATAAATTGAATAGTGGAAAAAAATTAATAGTAAAATTTGGTGCAGATCCATCACGCCCTGATTTGCATTTAGGACATACTGTTTCATTAAGATTACTAAAAGAACTTCAAGATCTAGGGCATGAAATAGTGTTTGTAATAGGAGATTTTACTGCAATGATTGGTGATCCATCTGGAAGAAGCAAAACAAGACCAGCACTTACATTTGAGGAAACACGAAAAAGTGGAGAGACATATTTTAAACAAGTCACTAAAATTTTAGATCCCAAAAAAACAAAAATAGTTTATACTACTAAAAAAATCAAAAAGGGGGTATTTAAAAATGAAAAAATCATATTCTCCATTGATGAATT
>CALVLG010000051.1 GCA_944336815.1 uncultured Bacilli bacterium
CATAATATTAAAGGCGCTAAAAAATTAATTGATACTAAAGATGATTGTGTATGGGACGTTGTTGAAGATGTTATAACTGAACATCCAGTATTATTAAACCGGGCACCAACTCTTCACCGTTTAGGTATTCAAGCCTTTGAACCAAAACTTGTTGGTGGTAAAGCAATCCGTTTACACCCATTAGTTTGTACTGGTTTTAATGCTGACTTCGATGGTGACCAAATGGCTGTCCATGTTCCATTAAGTGAAGAAGCTCAAGCTGAAGCCCGTATTTTAATGCTTGGTGCGCAAAACATTTTAAACCCTAAAGATGGTAAACCAATCGTAACACCTTCTCAAGACATGGTGTTAGGTAACTGTTATTTAACGCAAGAAAAAGCCGGGGAAGAACATGAAGGTAAAGTATATAAAGATCCTAATGAAGTATTGATGGCTTATGAAAGAAAAGAAATCACTCTTCATACAAGAATTGCTTTACCAGCTAAATCTTTCAAACATAAACTATTTACTGAAGACCAAATGGATAAATACTTAGTTACAACTTGTGGTAAGATTATCTTTAATGAAATATTACCAGATAGTTATCCATATATAAATGAAGCAACTAAAGCTAATATAGAAGGTATTACCCCAGATAAGTTCTTCTTACCAATGGGTGTTAATATTCCGGAAGAAATTGCTAAAATGCCTTTAAATAGTCCATTTATTAAAGGTGATTTAGGAAAAATTATTGCTCAAGTCTTTAAACGTTATCATACAACCGAAACAAGTATTTTCCTTGATAAATTAAAAGACTTAGGTTTCAAATATTCAACTGTAGCTGGTATTACTATTTCTGCAGCTGATATTGTTCCATCTAAAACCAAAACAACGGTTATTAATGAATCAAAAGAATTAGTTGATAAAGTTAATAAACAATTTAAACGTGGTATGATTACTGATGAAGAACGTTACAATACAGTTATTGATATTTGGAACAAGGCTAATGATAAAATTAAAGATGAATTAAAAGCTATCGCTAAAGACGACTTTGATAACCCATTATTTATGATGATGAACTCTGGAGCACGTGGTTCTATTGGTCAGTTCTCACAAGTTTCTGGTATGCGTGGTTTAATGGCTAAACCAGATGGTACAACAATTGAAATTCCTGTTACATCAAACTTCCTAGAAGGTTTAACCGTATCAGAATTCTTCTTATCAAGCCACGGTTCAAGAAAAGGATCTGCCGATACTGCTTTACGTACTGCTGACTCTGGTTACTTAACTCGTCGGTTAGTTGAAGTTGTTCAAGATATTATTGTTAAAGAAGAAGACTGTGGCAGCATTCATGGTGTCGAAGTATCTGACTTAATTAATGATAAAGATGGTAACATTATTGAACCACTTGCTGAACGTATTTTAGGCCGTTATACTGCCCAAAAAGTTATTAACCCAGAAACTAAAGAAGTAATTGCGGACAAAGGTGTCATGCTAACTGAAAGTTTAGTTAAAAAGATTACCGATGCTGGTGTTAAAACAGTAGAAATTCGTAGTGCTCTAACATGTAAATGTGAAAACGGCGTTTGTCAAAAATGTTATGGTCGTAACTTAGCAACTGGTAACTTAGTTGAAACAGGTGAAGCTGTTGGTATTATGGCTGCTCAATCAATTGGTGAACCAGGTACCCAACTTACCATGCGTACATTCCACTCAGGTGGTGTTGCTGGTGGCGATGATATTACTCAAGGTCTTCCACGGGTTGAAGAATTATTTGAAGCTCGTAATCCAAAAGGAAAAGCAACCATTTCTGAAATTAGTGGTAAAGTTGCTTCAATTAAAGAAGACAATGGTAAATATCGGATTGTTGTGGAAAACGATGTTGAAACAAGAGAACATGTTACAAATTACAACATGAAACTAAGAGTTAATAAAGGTGATAAAGTAAATGCTGGTGATAAATTAACCGAAGGTGTTATTTCACCAAAAGAATTACTAGCTGTTACAGATCCAATCACTGCCCAAGAATACATCTTAAAAGAAATTCAAATGGTTTACAAATTACAAGGTGTTGATATTAATGATAAACACATTGAAATTATTGTTAAACGAATGATTAATAAAGTAAGAATTGTTGATGCTGGTGATACTAACTTAGTTGAAGGTTTAAGTGTCTCTCTTCATGAATTTACTGAAGCAAATAAACCAGTCATTTTAGCTGGTAAAGTTCCTGCTAAAGGAAGACCAATCATGCTTGGTATTACAAAGAGTTCATTACAAACAGATTCCTTCTTATCAGCTGCATCATTCCAAGAAACAACTAGAGTATTAACTGACGCGGCAATTAAAGGCTCTGTAGATTACTTACGTGGTCTAAAAGAAAATGTCATTGTTGGTAAACTTATTCCAGCTGGAACCGGTGCCCATGAATACAGTGACATAACTCTAGAACTTCAAAAACAATTCATGGATGATGATGCTAGTGAAGTTTTAGAAGAAACATTAATGGATGAAAGTGGCGACGAAGTTGCTTCTCCAAACGAAGAAAGTGCTATCTAATTGGCACTTTTTTTGCTTTCGAAAAATATGGCCAAATATTAGCCAAAATCATCGAAATAACCCAAACTCGTTAGAAAAAGGTGTAACTCTAGCTAAAAAGTCGTTAGAAAAAGGTGTAATTTTATTCAAAAAGTGGTTAGAAAAAGGTGTAATTTGTTGACAAAACGCTTAATTAAGGCTATCCTTAATGTAGGAGGTAATAAAAGATGAAAAGAGAAATTATGCAAGACTTATTAAAATGGCAAGAAACCAAAGAAAAAAAGCCTTTAATGATTTTAGGTGCAAGACAAGTTGGTAAAACATATATAATTAATGAATTTTGTCAAAAATACTATGAAAATTACATTGCAATTAACTTGTTGGAAAGAACTGATATAGTTCTTTTATATAATAATGAATTATCTTCCGAAGAAAAATTTCAACGGTTAAAAGTTTTAATTAATTTTGATTTAGAAAAAGAAAATACCATTCTTTTTATTGACGAAATCCAAGAATCGGAAAGTTTAATTGCTGATTTGAAGTTTTTTTGTGAAAAACATCCAAACATCAATATCATTTGTGCTGGTTCCCTTTTAGGTGTGCGTTTGAAAAGAAGCCATTTTTCTTTTCCTGTTGGAAAAGTACAAATGCTAACTTTATATCCAATGAATTTTTTAGAATTCTTATGGGCATTTAATGAAGATTTATTAATTAAAGAAATCAAAAAGGCTTTTAATAATAATAAGCCAATGGATAATACAATTCATGAAAAAGCCTTGAATTACTATCGTTTGTATTTAATTACTGGTGGGATGCCTGAATCGATAAAATCGATGTTAAATGTCGAAAAAGATGTCATTAAATATGACACTTCTATTTTAAAAAATATTATGGAATCATATTTTAAAGATATGGATAAATATGTTTTATCTAATAGTGAAGCTCTAAAAATTGAAAGAATATACTCATCTATACCAGCTCAATTAGCTAATGAAGCAAATAAATTTCAGTTTGCTAAAATAACTGCTGGCGCTAAAAGTAGGGAATATATGTCTAGTTTAGACTGGTTACTAGCAAGCAATATGGTTCATTTATCTTTTTTGGTAAGTTTACCAGAAATTCCATTAAAAGGCTTCATTAAAGAAGAAAACTTTAAATTATATTTAAACGATGTAGGTATTTTAAATCAAATGTTAGAAATTAAAACAGTTGATATTTTAATGGATAATATTTCTTTATATAAAGGAGTTATTGCCGAAAACTTTGTCGCGACCGAATTAACAAGTATGAACTATTCTCTCTATTATTGGCAAAGTAATGGTATTGCCGAAGTAGATTTTCTACTTTATACCAAAGATGGCATTATTCCTTTAGAAGTAAAAGCTGGCGATACAGTCCAATCAAAAAGTTTATATACGTATAAAGAAAAATACCATCCTAAATATAGTATTCGTATGTCGATGCGAAACTTTGGCTTTGACAAAGAAAAAAACATCAAATCTATTCCTTTATATGCTAGTTTTTGCTTAAAAGAATTGCAATAGAAAGAGCTAAAAAATGAACAATATATACTTACAAAATCTTATGATTATTTCCCAAATTGAAAGTGAAACAGAAAAAGATCCAGTTAAAATAGAAGAAATTCTTTTTACTTTAAAACAAGAACTAGAAATCATGAAAAAATTTCCTTTAAAAGATCTAAGTATTTGGTTTATTCACTATTTAGAAATAACGTCGACTTATTTTCTTTCACCTGATTTTCATACTGCCGAAATAAAGGCGTATCGCCAAAAAATTATTGCTTGCATAAAACAACTTTTTAAAGACCATAAATATTTTCAAGAATTATATCAAATCTTTCTTGCTAAATATGAAAACGAAGAATATACAGAACTATCTTTACTTTATACAACTTATTATTTTTTAGTTCTTTCAAGTCATAACAGAATATATTTTATTAATGAAATGACCAGAAGCTTAGAATTATCAACCAGAGGTATTAATTATGCGCCAGGCGATATAATCGAAGACCCTTTTAAATATACCGAAGAAATAGATGAAGGAATAAAAATGTTAAGAAAGGATCATAAATGTTAAAAAAATGCAGTATATTGCATTTTTTTAACAAAGCAATATAATATAAATGAAAGAAGGAATAAAATGATTAATAGGCCATATTATATAAAAAAACTTTATTCTTTTAAAGATAAAGATTTAATAAAAGTTGTAACTGGCATACGCAGGTGTGGAAAATCAACATTATTTGATTTGTATATTGAAGAATTAAAAAAATCCGGAATAAAGGATAATCAAATTGTTCGCCTAAATTTAGAAGATCCAATATATAATAATTTAGATGATTATATGAAATTATATAACTATGTCATGAAAAAAGTAGCTAAAAATCAAAAAACATACGTTTTTTTAGATGAAGTTCAAAATGTTTTAAATTTTCAAAAGGCTTGTGATGGTTTGTATATCCATAAAAATATTGATTTATATATTAATGGATCTAACGCCTATTTATTATCCGGTGAATTAGCTACTTTATTATCTGGACGATACATTGAAATAAAAATGTTACCATTATCCTTTAAAGAATATTATAGTTATATTAAATCTTCGGAAAGTTTAGAAAGAATATATTTAGATTATATTAATAAGAGTTCTTTTCCTTATGCTTTATTTCTAAATTCTGAGGATGAAATAGATGATTATTTATTAAATATTTATAATACCATTTTAGTAAAAGATATTATTACTAGAAAAAAAATTCATGATGTATCTGTCTTAGAAAGTGTTGCGAAATTTATGATGGCAAATGTAGGTAATATATTGTCTGTCAAAAAAATAACTGATACTCTAAATTCAAATGGACGTGAAGTATCCGTTCATACAGTTGAAAATTATTTAGATGCTTTAATAGATAGTTTTGTTTTTTACAAAATAAGTCGTTTTGATATAAAAGGAAAAGAATTTTTACAATCTGGTGAAAAATATTATCTTACTGATGTAACTTTAAGATATGCTCTATTAGGAAGAAAAAACTTGGATTTAGGGCATGTTTTAGAAAACATTGTGTTTTTAGAATTAAAAAGAAGAGGCTATAAAGTCTATGTTGGTAAAAGTAGAGATAAAGAAATAGATTTTGTCACTGAAGATAAAGAAGGATTTAAGTATTATCAAGTTTCTTACACTTTACGGGATGTGGAAACGTTAAAAAGAGAATTAAGTGCTCTAGAAAGTGTTCATGACCATTATCCAAAATATTTATTAACAATGGATATTGATCCAGAAGTAGACTATAATGGCATTCGTAAAATGAATGTATTAGATTGGTTATTAGACGAAACAAAATAGATGCAAAGACAATTAAAGTGGTTAATTGTCTTTTTATATGCATTTTACAGTTAGATTTTCACAAAAGATTGTTAAATTTCAAAAAAATGTTTATAATAAACATATAGTAGGTGAGCATAAATGAGAATAAAATATAAAATTATGTTAGCAATAATTACAGTTGGAATAGGTATTTGTTTAATGACCTATCAAAGTTATGCTTTATGGGTAGCAAACTTTACTGGTGGGGAAAACATTGTTAATGTTGGTTGTTTTTCGATCGAATTTAGAGAAGACACAAATCCAATTTCTTTAAATAATACATATCCAGTTAGTGACGCAAAAGGCCTAACTACAACCCCATATACATTTACAATCACTAATACTTGTACAGTAGATGCTTCCTATAGTGTAACTTTAAATACGATAAATACTAATACAATGACTAAAAACATGATTAAATATGCGATTCAAAAATCAACAAGTCCAAAACCAACTAGTGGTATCAATTTAGGCACAAATACCAATTATAATACAGCCATAGAAGAACTAAACGTAACTAACTTAGATGAGTCAATTGTTATTGAAACAGGCACCTTAAAAGGTAAAAGTAGTAATGAAGCAAATGACGGCGAAAGTATAACTTATAATCTTTACTTATGGATGGATGAACAAACAGGCAACGAAGG
>CALVLG010000052.1 GCA_944336815.1 uncultured Bacilli bacterium
CCATACACTTATATTATTGATAATGGCTTATATTATGAAGCTTTAAATAAACGCATCAAAATTAGCCAAAATACGCCTAAAACAATCGTTTACTATGATGATGAATGGGTTTATTACTTAGTCGATGATATTTTATATGCTAGTTCTTTTACTTATGGTGAAACAAAAATTTTACAATATTTTGAATGGAACTTTAATTACCAAAATGTTATCTTTATAAATTAAGGGACACATTTTTAACCTTCACATATTTTATAGTAGGAAGTGATAAAAATGTTTAACCCTTTTTTTGAAAGAAAAAATACAATTGTTCCCCAAAATAAGCAAGATTATTTTAACTATTATACTATTGAAACCGGTGATTCTATTTATGGAATAGCCCGCAAATATAATATCAATCCTGAATTACTTGCTGCCTTAAATGGTTTATCAATGGAAGATTATATTTATCCTAATCAAGAAATATTAATTCCTAAAAGTGGTTATAGTTACTATATTACTAAAGAAGGGGATACCTTAGATATGGTCGCCAGTTTATTTAAAATACCTTCTAAAAAATTAGTTGATAATAACGGTATTATTTATTTAGCTGAAGGGCAAATATTAGTAAATCCAAGATAAGCGTGAGCATTCTCATGCTTTTTTTTCTTGTTAGTTTATGATATGATTATAGCAAGAATAGGAGGGAACAAAATGGTTTTAAAAAAACCCTATGCGTTTTTAATTCGACATTTTAAACTTATTCACTTACTTATTTGTATCCCTCTAGTATATTTACTTATTCGCACTGGGGCAATTTCTAACTTTCTCAATGCTTATGTTGGGGCCAATTACTATACTAGCGAAACTAATTTAGCCGGCACATATATAAATTACTTTATGTACTTAGCTATTTTGTTAATTTTACTTTTAGTATTAACAATTTTTTTCTTAATGAAACAAAAGAAAAAAGACACTAGATATTACATTTTTTTTCTTGGTTACTATATTATTTTATTTGTTTTAATTAGTTTCTGTCATAGTATTTTAGATAGCATTGAAAGTGTTTCGATTGAAGCCCAAACTGTCCGGATATACCGAGATATTGCCTTTATTGTTTGGATTCCCCAATTTTTCTTCATTGGCTATACCTTCTTACGAGGAATCGGTTTTGATTTAAAAAAATTCAACTTTGATGAAGATGCTAAAGAATTAGAAATTACTGATATTGATAATGAAGAATTTGAACTTGTTTTTGGTCAAGATGCTTATAAATATAAAAGAACAATCCGTCGTTTTTTTAGAGAATTTCGTTACTATGTTTTAGAAAATAAAATCGCTTTTGGTTTTTTAGGCGGTATTATCATCATCGCTATTGGCACGCTTATTTACCTCAATTTTGGTGTCTATAACCGTGTCTACCGCGAAACCCAACGTGTAAGCCATAATAACTTAACTTTAACGGTTGAAGATTCCCTTTTAACGAAACTAGCTTTAGATGGAACCGAAACCCCAATGTATCATTTGGCTATAGCAGTAAAGATTAAAAATAATAGCCGTACAAACGCGAATAAACTTGATTATGAAAACTTTCAATTAGACATTGATGGCCGCCGGTTTAAACCTGTTTTAGACCAATCCGGAAATTATCCAGATTTAGGTTATGCTTATAGTCGGGACATGGAATTTGCTCCCAACGAAGAAAAAAAAGTCGTTTTAGTTTATGAGGTTGATCCAAGTTTAATTAATGGCAAGATAAGTTTAAAAATATTAGATTCATTAACTTTAGAAATAGGTAGTGTTACCCCAATTTTTAGAACGGTCAATTTAGATTATGAAACGATAAGTACTTCTTCATTAGAAAGAGAAGTGGATCTCGGAAAAACCCTTAACTTAAGCGATACCGCCGTTGGCCTTACTCTTGTTTCAATCAAAGATTCCCAAATAGCTAATTCTTATGAATATAGTTATGAAAAATGTACCTACAACATTTGCCAAACGCTTCAAAACAAAGTAACGTCTACACCATCTTCCAAACTACTAATCATTAAAAGAGAATTCCAAATTGATCAATATACAACATATTATAATGTTCGCCATGGCAGTGGTAGTTTTGTTAATGATTTTATTAAAATTCGTTTTCAAGTCGGCGATACAATCTACACCGCGAACCCTAATGAAGTAACTCCCAAAGAACTAAATGATTACTGGATATTTGAATTACCAAGTTCGATTCAAAATGCCAAAAGTATTGATTTAATTGTCAATGTTCGGGGTAAACAATATCTTTTAGAAGTGAAGTGACAAATATGTCATTTCTTTTTTCTTGTAATATGCTATAATTCTCATAAAAGGAGGCAACTATGACTACAAAAATATTGTTAGTAGAAGATGATCAAGCCATCTTAATGGGCTTAAAATTTTGCTTAGAACAAGAAGGATTTCAAGTCGAAACAGCTTTAACCAAAAAAGAAGCCTTAGCTAAAATCGATTCTACCATTTCTTTAATTTTACTAGACATAAATTTACCTGATGGTAATGGTTTTGAATTATTAAAAGCAATCCCCGAAACCATTTCTGTTATCTTTTTAACTGCTAATGACGAAGAGGTTTCCATCGTTAAAGGTTTAGATATGGGAGCTGAAGATTATGTCACTAAACCATTTCGAACTAGAGAGCTAATTAGTCGCATGCACGCTGTTTTAAGAAGAAAAAATAAAACACCTACCAAAATAATTCAATTACATGATTTAAAAATCGATTTAGACCGGGCCAAAGTCTGGAAAAAAAGCGAAGAAATATTTCTTACTAATATGGAATATAAAATATTGCTTATCTTAGCAACAAACCCTAATAAAGTTTTTACCCGTGAACAAATATTAGCCGACATTTGGGATGTTAATGAAGAATATGTAAACGATAATACCCTTACTGTCTATATTAAAAGATTAAGGGAAAAAATAGAAGATACCCCAAACGATCCCAAAATAATATTAACTGTTCGTACAATCGGCTATAAAATCGAGGCCTAAACAATGAAAAAATATCTTATTTTTATAACCATATCTTTAGTTATTTTTATTTTCGGTTATCGCGGCATAACATACTTATTTCAAAACGTTAAACATGAATTCATAACCAACAATAATACTATTTTAATGAACCTTATTGCTAATCATCCTGAATTAGAAGGTGAAATTATTCATACTTTAAAAAATTTAAAACCAAGTGACGATGTATCTGTTTTAGAAAAGTATGGACTAACTTCTTTAAGTTCATTAGAATATTTAACTAACATTTCCGCTCTTCATCAAACCTTTATCTTAACTTATGTTCTTTTCTTTCTTTTTGTCTTTACGCTAATCTTTCTATTTTATTTTTGGCAAGAACGAAAAAGAAAAAAAGAATTTCAAAAAATTGACCAATATTTATTTTCTTTACTTTCCAATGATATAAAAGTCGATTTAAAAGATTTTCAATCTGGTGAACTTGCCAAATTACAAAACGACTTAATGAAAGTAACTAGTCGCCTTAAAAATGCTTTAGAAACATCAACCAAAGATAAAGAAGAACTATCTAAAAATATGGCTGATATTTCCCATCAATTAAAAACCCCTTTAACAAGCCTCTTAATTATCAATGATAACTTATCCACTTTTAATCTTGATGAAAAAACAAGACAATCTTTTTTAAAAAAACAAGAACAAATTATTCTTCACATGAAAACATTAATCATCGAAATTTTAAAAGTGAGCCAAATAGAAAGCGGCACGATTCTTTTAAAGAAAGACAAATTAAACGTCAAAAAAACAATTGCTTTTTCTTTAGAACAAGTTGATATTTTCTTGGCCTCTAAAAATATCAATGTTACTTGTAATATCCCTAACAATATCTTTATTATTGGCGATCAAAATTGGCTAGGGGAAGCAATTGCTAATATTTTAAAAAACGCTTGTGAACATTCTAAAGAAAACGGGTTAATTGAAATAAAAGCTAATGAAAATCCTGTTTATGTTGAACTAACAATTAAAGATTATGGCGAAGGAATTGCCGCGAAAGATTTAAAAAACATTTTTAAAAGATTTTATAAAAGCAATCATAATAGTGATAGCATCGGCATTGGTTTAAATTTAACTAAAATGATTTTAGATCGTAGTAACGCTACTATAGAATGTCAAAGTAAACAAAATAAATATACTATTTTTAAAATTCATTTTTATAAAGGAATAGTGTAAAATAAATGTCATTTTAATTTAAAAAAAGCTAATCGACAAAAAAACAATCTTTAATTTGTTATATTAATAAAGAGGGATGTTTATGAAACAAAAAATAACCATTTTAAGTATTTTAAGTGTCCTTATTTTTATTTGCACTTTGCTTTCAATTGGCTATTTTTTCTATTTAGAAGAACAAAAAGCCAATGAAGAACAAAATATTCATATTTCACCCTTACCAGATTATTTAAAATAAAAACTAATTAAAAACATGTAGTTATTTGGTCTCTTTTATTATATTTTGGCTAAACCAACATTTATGAGGATTTGTTCTTAACAATTATATCCTTTTAAATAAAAAGCTAAAATATAGAAAACAAAAAAATTATAAACTCCTCCAATTCCGTTGACATTCGGGGGGGGGGTATGTGATAAAATCATCTATAAGAGAATAGGTGATTTTTTGTATGCAATTAAAAAAATATAAGTCAAAAGATTATCGAAAAATTGGAATGTTTATTCTTATTGGCATGTGTATAGGCTTATTAACAGGAATATTTTTATATCATTCTTTTGCAACTTTTCAAACAAATACAACAATACCATTTATGAATGGCAATGTTGAAGATTTAGGTGATGTTTATTTTGCTTATTATATTGATAATACTTTAGTAAGTGAAATGCCCAAGCAAAATACTGGATATATATTTGATGAAGAAAAATCTAATTGTACAAATAACGCAAGAGTAACATGGAATTATAGTGAATGGTTTCCAGAAGTAAGAGATTTAACTAAACCAAGAACAAAGTGCACATTATATTTTAAGAAAACAAAAACAGTAAATACCGTTCTAGGAGACTTAGAAGTTTATGAATATACGCCCGATTTTAGTATTTCAGCCTGTGATGATGAAACATGTGGATCACATGAAAAAGGAATATATGAAACAACCGATGAAGATGGAGTAACATATTATTACCGAGGAAGTGTTGAAAATAATTATTTTTACTTTGCTAATCTTTGGTGGCGAGTAGTAAGAATAAATGGTGATGGTACAGTAAGACTTATTTATGATGGGACAACGGCTCATAAAAATGGTGAATCAAGTACGGATAGACAATATGGTACCAGTCAGTTTAATACGGGCAATGATGACAACATGTATGTTGGATATATGTATACAAGTGGGGAAGCCCATGGTTTAAGCACATCTTCAATAATCAAACAAGCAAATGATGCTTTTTATGATGCCAAACTAGCTAGTTATGCAAGTTATATTGATACTAATGCCGGTTTCTGTGGGGATAGAAGCACTTTAAATTTACAAAGCGGAGTTGGAACGGGAAATGTTACCACATATAATAAAGGCTATTTAAGAGTTGTCGAAAGTATTCCTAGTTTAGTTTGTGAAAATGCAAGCGACTTATATACCGTATCTAGTTCCACCAAAGGAAATAAGGCCTTAATTAAACCGGTTGGTCTTATAACAACTGATGAAACTTTACTAGCGGGCGTAGGTAGTGGAGTGTTTGATGGAACTTATAATCATCAGCCAATAAACCCTAACTGCTATTTAACAACAGAAAGTACTTTTTGGACGATGACACCGGCAGGTGGCTACAATCCTTTTGGCCTTATTTTCTGGAATTCTAGTGTTTTCACAGTTAATGATTCAGGAACTATTGGTGACTATAGCACTGCTAATATCAATGCTTTGCGCCCGGTTATCAACATCAAAAAAGATGTTACTATATCTGGAAATGGCATAATTGATAACCCATATAAACTGCAATAAATGCGAGTAAATTTAAAAACTTCCTCATGACGAGCTTGTAATTATTTGTATTATTTATTATAATAAGGGTATATTAAAAGAGTAGAGAGGGTACCCATTATGAAGAAAAAAAATCAAAAAGTTGGTTCATTTTCCCATGCGATAAAATTCATAATGGGAGTTTTATCTTGGACAATTTTTGTTATTTTAGTTTTAATTGCTATATTTTTAGTTTATTATTTTGTTTCTACAAAAATTTATGCCGAAAAGGGCGAAGAGTTTCGGCCAGCAATAGGCTTATATACCATTTTAACGGGTAGTAT
>CALVLG010000053.1 GCA_944336815.1 uncultured Bacilli bacterium
GAAGAAAAAATGATATTGACAAAAAATAAAAAACTGCATATAATGTCTAACGTAAGGTGCCATACAAAGTGGGTGATATTTTGATGGAAGATAAGTCTGTTTTGTTTTTGTTAAAAGATTTAGAAAAGAAAATCTTGCGGTTTTTTTTGGCAAATCAAGATGTAAATATGCCAAAACCAACGCCGACACAGTTGCAAATTATATGGTATTTAATTAAAAAAGGTGAAGCTGGAGTTTATCAAAAAGAGTTAGAAAGTTTGTTTTCTTTAAAAAGAGCGACTGTTTCGGGGGTATTGCAAACAATGGAAAAAAATGGTTTGATATACCGGGTTATTGATGAAAATGATACAAGAACAAAGAAAATATATTTACAGGCTAAAACGAAAAAATTGTTTTTAGAAGGACAAGAAAAACTTAAACAAATTGAACAACAACTTATTCAAAATATTTCTAAAGAAGAGATGGAAAGTTTTAAAAAAACTTTAGAAAAAATGATTCATAATGTATGATGCTTTAAAAGGAAGGAAGAATTAGATGATTAAGTTATTAAAACAATTAAGAAAACGAGATTGGCTACTTGTGGTTGTAAGTATCTTTTTTATTGCTTTTCAAGTTTTTTTAGATTTGAAATTACCAGATTATATGTCTAAAATTACAACTTTAGTTCAAACTGAAGGAAGTACCATGGCAGATATTTTATTAAATGGTTTTTATATGTTACTTTGTGCTTTTGGTTCTTTATTAGCGGCAGTTATAACCGGTTATTTTATTGCCCGAATAGCGGCCAATTTTTCTAAAAATTTACGGAAAAATATTTTTAATAAAGTTGGTAATTTTTCTTTACAAGAAATTAAAGATTTTTCAACTAGTAGTTTAATTACAAGAACAACTAATGATGTTACGCAGATTGAAATGCTTATTGCAATGGGTTTGCAAATGCTTATTAAAGCGCCTATTACAGCTGTTTGGGCAATTACAAAAATTTTAAATAAAAGTTGGCAATGGAGTGCTGTGACAGGAGTAGCAGTCATTATTTTATTATCGACTATTGGTATTTTAATGACGATTATTTTACCAAGGTTTAAAATTGTTCAAAAACTTATTGATAAAGTTAATGGTTTAACGAGAGAAAACTTGACGGGTATTAGAGTTGTAAGGGCTTTTAATGCCGAAAAGTTTCAAGAAGATAAGTTTGAAAAAACAAATGCTGATTTAACAAATTTACAATTATTTAATCAAAAGAAATTGGCTATTATGCAACCGATGATGTATTTAGTAATGTATGGTTTAACCCTAGCAATTTATTTTATCGGGGCTTATTTAATTATGAATTCACCTTTAAGTGGCAAGTTAACTTTATTTAGTGATATGGTAGTCTTTTCTTCTTATGCGATGCAAGTTATTATGTCCTTTTTAATGCTTGCAATGATATTTATGATATTACCTAGAGCTTCTGTTTCAGCTAAAAGAATTAATGAGGTATTAGATCAAAAGATTGATATAACTGATCCAGAAGGAAGAGGGGCAACACCACAAGAAGTTGGAACAATAAAATTTAACAATGTTTCCTTTAAATATCCTGATGCTGATGAATATATTTTGAAAAATATTTCTTTTGAAGTTAAAAAAGGAGAAACGGTTGCTTTTTTAGGTTCGACTGGTTCGGGTAAAAGTACGCTTTTAAATTTAGTGCCAAGATTTTATGATGCAACAGAAGGTGAAGTTTTGGTTGACGGGGTAAACGTTAAAGAATATAAGCAAGAAGATTTACATGATTTACTTGGCTATGTTCCCCAACGAGCTGTGTTATTTAAAGGAACGATTAAGTCAAATGTTTCTTATGGTAAAAGTAAGAAAAAGATTACGGAAGAAAAAATTAAGGAAGCTTTACATGTGGCTCAAGCTGATGATTTTGTTTTAAAACTTGATGGAACTTATAATCATCCAATTAGTCAAGGAGGAACTAATGTATCTGGGGGGCAAAAACAAAGACTTTCGATTGCCAGAGCAATTGCTAGAGATCCAGAAATTTATTTGTTTGATGATTCTTTTTCAGCCCTAGATTATAAAACAGATGCAACTCTTAGAAAAGAACTTAAAAAGTATACGAAAAATGCTACAACTTTAATTGTGGCCCAACGAATTGGGACTGTTATGAATGCGGATAAGATACTCGTTTTAGAAAATGGGGAATGTGTTGGTATGGGAACACATAAGGAACTTTTAAAAACTTGTGAAGTATATAAACAAATTGCTTTATCACAATTATCAAAGGAGGAATTAGAAAATGCCTAGAGAAATGCCTAGTGGTCAAGCTAATTCTTTTAAAGATGCAATTAGAAGATTGTTTCATGAATTAGAAAAATATCATAAACTTATTTTAACGGCTTTAATTTTAGCTGTTTTAGGGGCTATCCTATCTATTCTAGCGCCTAATCAGTTATCAAAAATTACGGATAAAATAGCCGAAGGGTTAGTAATTAATACTGAAAATGTTGAAGTTATTACGACCGAGATAAGCAAAAATTTTAGTGAAGAAAAGGTTAGTCTTTTACTAACGCCTAATATTAGTAAAGAGGAAATGGTTTCTTTATTAAGGGGGGAAGATATTTTAGAAAGTGATAAAGAAATTTTAAAACAGATGGAAAGTAATCCGGAAGCTTTATTATCTTTATCTACTGAAACGTTATCACTTCTTTATAAAGATACGACTATTGATGGGGAGACGTTTAAGAAAGAAAGTATAATAGCGTTGATAAAATATTTAAAAAATGAAGGATCTTTTCCTGAAGAGTTAGGAAGTTATTTATTACCAACGCTTAATATTTTAGGGCAAGATATTCCAACTAGTGAACAAATTTTACTTTTTGATACTTTAAAAAATATGGGAGAAGATGCTTCGGTTACTAGTCTTTATAGTACTTTGGAACAAATGCCTAATATTTATAATTTAGTAAAACCGATGATGGATATTGAAGGAGTTACGAAAATTGTTTTACTTTTAGTTTGTATGTATGGGTTAAGTGGAATATTTACTTATATTCAAGCTATTTGTATGACAAATGCTTCTAATAAGTTTGCCAAAGATTTACGAACAAAGATTTCGCATAAGATTAATGCTTTACCGCTTAAATATTTTGATGCTCATTATACAGGGGATACTTTATCAAGAGTAACAAATGATGTTGATATGATTCACATGTCAATGAATCAATCTTTAGTTTCTTTGGTAAGTAGTATTACGCTTTTTTTAGGAACATTACTAATGATGTTTATTACAAACTGGATTTTAGCAATTACAGCTATTTTATCAAGTTTGATTGGGTTTGCTTTGATGTTGTTTATTTTAAGAAAAAGTCAAAAATATTTTGTGGAAAGACAAGAAGAGTTGGGTAACTTAAATGGTCATATTGAAGAGATTTATTCTGGTCTTAATGTTGTTAAAGTATATAATGGTCGTAAAAGCGCGAATGAAAAATTCGACAAGTTTAATAATAAAGTTTGTGAATCAAGTTATAAGAGTCAATTTTTATCTGGGTTAATGATGCCTTTAATGAATTTTATTGGTAATTTTGGTTATGTAATGGTTTGTATTGTCGGAGCCCTTTTAACAATGAATAATATTATTTCTTTTGGGGTTATTGTAGCGTTTATTAGTTACGTTCGTTTGTTTACTTCGCCATTATCGCAAATAGCTCAAGCGATGACTTCTTTACAGTCAGCCGCCGCGGCAAGTGAACGGGTATTTGAATTTTTAGATGAAGAAGAAATGGCCAGTGAAAAAGATATAACAACAGTTTTAAATAAAGAAAATGTTAAAGGTAATATTAGTTTTTCCCATGTTACATTCCAATATGATGGGGCAGAAAAACCAACAATTAAAGACTTTACAGCTAAAGCATTATCGGGCCAAAAAATCGCTATTGTCGGGCCGACTGGAGCTGGTAAAACAACGATGGTAAATTTACTCATGAAGTTTTATGAAATAAATGGAGGCGATATTTTAATTGATGATATTTCGACGAAAAATTTAACCCGGGCAAATATTCATGATTTATTTACGATGGTCTTACAAGATACTTGGTTATTTGAAGGAACAATTAAAGAAAATATTGTTTATAATCGTAAAAACGTTTCGGATAAAGAAATATGGGATGTATTAAAAGCCGTGGGACTTGATCATTACGTAAAAACTTTATCAAAGGGTTTAAAAACAGAAATTGGTGAGAATGATGATTTATCAGCCGGTGAAAAACAACTTTTGACTATTGCTAGAGGGATGATTAGCGAAACACCATTCTTAATATTAGATGAGGCAACAAGTAATGTTGATACAAGAACAGAAGAACTAGTTAGCAAAGCAATGGATGAATTAATGAAAGGTAAAACGTCCTTTATTATTGCTCATCGTTTGTCAACGATTAAAAATGCTGATTTAATATTAGTGATGAAAGACGGTAATATTATTGAACAAGGTAACCATGAAGAATTATTAAAGAAAAAAGGCTTCTATGCGGAGTTATATAATAGTCAATTTGAATTGTAGGTGACTAACTATTAAAAGTCAAGTACTTTTTAATAGAAAGTTATAGAATGGAAAAGATTCCATGCCAAAAAGATTTCACAAGTGTGAAATCTTGAAAAAATTGAGTAATCAATTATTTCAATAAAGACGAATCAAAATTAATGTTGTTTTTCTCAAGAGTATAAATAACTCTGATAAGTTTTTTACAAACATGAGATAAAGCAACTCTATGACTTTTACCTTCAGAACGTTTCTTTAGATAATAGTCATAAAACTGTGGTGAATATCTTAAGATAGTCATGGCAATATTCATAATTGAATATCTAAGATGACCAGAACCATGTTTTACCATCTTGCCATTAGATGCTAGTGTGCCAGATTGGATAATACTAGGTTCAAGTCCAGCGAAGGCTAACATCTTACTAGGAGAAGAAAAATTGGTAATATCTCCATATTCAGAAAGAATAGTAGCAGCAGATATTTCACCTAATCCAGGAATGGTTAACATTCTAGGATTTAGTTCTTTGATAATTGTTGAAATTTGTTTATTTATTGGATCAATCTTATTATTAAAATCATTAATAAGAGAGACATAAGTAGAAATAAGTAAATCGGTATTTTCATCAAAATGACCAATAGAGTTTTTAGCTAGTTCTTTAAGTTTAGCAAAATTAGCATAAGAAAACTTTCCACGAGAAATTTTTCTTAAAGAATCATAATCTTTCATTAAAGATATATGATTAATGTTCTTATATTTATCTACAATATAAAGTAATGTAGTAGAAATTTTATCCTTAAAGAAAGGCTTTAATTCAGGAAAAGTCTTATCTAACTCGTTAGTTAAAAGGACTTCAAATTTACTTCTTTCCTTAATTAATTGTTCTCTACTTCTACATAATGACTTTAATGTATAAATGTGGTATAATAAATCCGAATTTGGTTTGTAAGGAACAGACATAAGATAATTAGCAATAGTTATACTATCTGCTTTATCAGTCTTTGTTCTTCGTAAGCTACGAGCTTTTAAAAACTGGTGAATGACAAGGGGATTCATTTTCATAAAAGAATATCCTTGATCAATTAAAAACAGTTCCAAATTCAGAGAGTAATGTCCAGTTGCTTCAAAAGCAATATGGACATTGGATTTATTATAGGGTTTCAATTGGTCCAATAAAAATTGAAATCCTTTTTTGTTATTTTCAAAAGATGAATTTTCAACAATTATTTCACCTGTATTTGAGATAATACAGAAATCGTGTTTGTACTTTGATATATCAATACCAACGTAATATATCAATATAAGCACCTCCTTAATTAGTATGTTTGCACTGATTGTTTGACACAGAGTTTTCAATTATGTAATCACGTAGAATAATAAAACATCGCTTAGAAGAACTAACGTGTTAACTAACTAATTAACAATAAAATTAAAAATCTGTGGTTTGAGTCACCTACGACCAGTCCATAAAGCGGCTGTAATAAAATAGGAACAAATCCACAGTGCGCGATTTATTATACAACTAGTTGTATAATAAATCAAAAAATATAAATAGAAAGGGATCAATCAAATAGATTAATATTTCTATAAAATTGATTATACGTGAAGAAAATGGATAATATTGTAATAACAATTGGCCGTGAATATGGTTCTGGTGGGAAGTATATTGGCGAAGAAGT
>CALVLG010000054.1 GCA_944336815.1 uncultured Bacilli bacterium
TCATTTAATTTGCTAATTAATCTTACCGTTACTTTGCCACTAAAGGTTTGTCCTTGTTGGGCATTTTGATCTCCATTGTTTTTATAATTATAGACTAAATAATACGTTGTTCTTTCTAATGTACTTGTATCAAATTCTTTTTGTTCTAATATAATTTGTTCTGATTCGGTTAATACTTCTGGTCCATATACGATTTCTGGTGTACCATTTATTGTTATTTGATCTTCTTTTATGAATCCTTCTGCTGTTTGGGTAAGTTCACCTTCTACTCTTTCGACGTTATTTTCTTCTGGTGTTGTTGTTTTATATAAAGTAATTTCTATATCACTTCCAAACATTTCTGGTACCGTACTTGCTAAATCAATTTCATAGATTCCTGTTCCTTCTTGCGAACCTTTTTCAATCGTAAATGTTTGAATGGCTTTCATTCCTGGATAGACTTCATTTTCTGTAAAAGTTAAGGTTCCATTATAATTAATACTACCAATACTTGCTGCTTCAAATCTTGTTTCATTGACATTATTATGGGTAATATTTGCAGCGAAATAAGCAAGTGATGTTGTTATACATACTACTACCATACAACTCAATGTTATTCCGATATTTAACCAGTGTTTTGTATCCATATTCTCTCCTCTATTCTATGTCTAAATTATAATAAAAAGAGCAAAAAAAAGCAAGACACTAAAAACCGTGTCCGCCGCCACCACCGCCGCCGAAGCCACCGCCTGATGAGAAACCTCCACCAAAGCCAGAACCACTACTACGACTACTACTTGCAATCCGGCTATTAGTGATCGCTGTTTGATTAGAAGCAAAAGAACTAGATATACTATGACTTACCATGTGGGCAATGTGAAAATCAACCCATGATGGATAATAAGCGCCAACTGTTCCTTCGGGAAATTCATTTATTTTAACACTCATTGCTTTTTCTACTTCATCGGCAAGGCCAAAAACGGTTGCATAGACTAAGTATCTTTCCCATAAACTTATAGCTGGTAATTCTTTAATGTCAAAACGGCCAAAGTCAGCGAGAAAATTTTTGAATGCTTTCCACCGGACATAATGTTCATTACCTTTTTTAGTTCTTTTTTTAATTAATAAAGCATAAATGAAATACACAATACTTAACGCTATAACAATGAAGGTTAAAACTGTATCAACTTTTAAATACATAATGAAGAAAACAATAAAGAAAGCGATTAAAAAGAAAAATAAACTGGAAACAATAGGTAAACCGTTCGTTTCATAAAATTTTTGCTTTTCTCCATCTTTTTTAGCACAATTTTGCCAATTGGTATAAGATTTTTGAAAGTTGGTGAATGTTTTTTGACCACCAGCATATTTTTTTAATTCTTCGGCCGTAAATTTATTTTCTTTGCCAACTGTTTCAAACAAAAAATCTAATAAAACATCTTCGGTATCATTGACATTATCGCGGTTTACTAAAGTAAATTCATAATTTTTTTGTTTTTTCTTTTGGCTTGGTAATTCATTAACAACGATATTTTTTTTGTAAATTAAATTTAGGATTGATGCTGACATAGCATTTGGGCCAATCGAATGATTCATTAAATAATCAACAACTTCGACGTTATATTCATCAATAAATTCCCGGTTGTATTTAAGGGCAAAAGTGCTTTTGTATTCGCGATCAAAACGAATGTAAACATATATCCACCAAGCTATTAAGATAACAATATAGACAAGACAAAGAATGTTAGCGGTTTGTAAGTTTTTGGCCGCTTGTTCACGTTGTAAATTAGCATCTAAGGCTCTTTCTTCTTCAACGGCTATTATTTGGTCTAGAGAAGAAACATTTGTTTTTTTAGTAACTAAATTAGAATCTAGTAAAGAGGAAGCGAAAGTTAAACGAACATCTATTGCCGTATTTGGTGCAACCTTTTTTATGGTGGCAAGGATTGCTTGTTGATCTAAAAATTCCACATTCCCAGTTAAATCACCATGAGCCCAAACGCGAAAGTTGTTACTTGTATCTTCTTTTGGTAGCGTCACTCTAATTTGAAGATCCATTATTTGATCATCAAAACCAGCCCCAATAAAAGTCCAGTATAGTTCCCCAACATCGTTATGTAAAACAACAGCATCTTCTAAAGTATACGAAAGTAAAAAAGCTACTGTATCATTATCCGATTTATAATACATTTTATAGGCACGACCATCTTGAATACTTGATTCAAAATAATCGCCATTTGTAGCATCGACATCATAAAAAACTTTTGTTAAAGGAAGAAAGTCATTATTATTTAAAATAGCATAAGAAACTTCTTTGGTTGTGATGTTGCCAGCTTTAATACGCATATTAGTTATTCCTTTGGCATTATAAATAGCGTCCGAAGCATAGTTAATTGGTTCATGATATTCAAGACGGCTATTACGATAAGTTATCTCGCGTTCATAGCCATTAAAAACACCGTCTAGAACAAGAAGTTCTGTTATATCCACGTCGCCGTTTTCTTTTATTTGGGCATCAATTAAAATATTTTCAATATCAAAATTAACACGGGCTGCCCTAGTAGAAATGGCACATGAAAAAAATAAAAAGATGGCTAAAAAAAGTTTTTTCATACAATATCCTTTCTAAAAGAAAAAAAGCTTACTAACTGTAAGCTTAAAATTCCACTTTGACATTTTGTCTTGCTTCTTCTTCAGCTTTAAAGAATTCTTCCATTTTGAATTTAAACATTGAAGCAACAATATTTGATGGGAACATTTCAATTTTATTATTATACGTTAAAACAGTATCATTATAAAATTGACGAGCCATGGCGATTTTGTCTTCTGTTTCTTGTAATTCAGTTTGTAATTCTAAAAAGTTTTGATTAGCTTTTAAGTCAGGATAATTTTCAGCTAAAGCAAACAATTTTGACAATGTATCAGATAGCATGTTATTGGCTTGCATTTTTTCATGGGGAGTTGTTGCCGTTGTATAACTATTACGGGCTTCAATAACACTTTCCAATGTTTCACTTTCATGCTTAGCATATCCTTTTACCGTACTTACTAAATTAGGAATTAAATCAAATCTTCTTTTTAATTGAACATCAATTTGACTCCATTGGTCTCTTACCCTATTACGTAAGTCAACTAATTTGTTATAAGTTGCTACAAAATAAATAATTAGTAAAACAACTATAACTAAAACAACTATTAACCAGATTGGCATGTTCTTTCCTCCTTTTATATTATAAGTTTACCATACTTCTTAGGGATAATCAATTTCATTTACATCGGAATTTTTATCCTTCATAAACTTCAATCACCGGTCTTATAAATGCACTGGTGTTGGAAGTAACTGTTTGTAAAGATGTATTATATATTTTTGTTTGTGTATTACTAGCTCTTTCAAGAACGTGGAAAGGCCCTTTAGTGCTAGTCCAAGCAGCCTTTGAAGAAACTTCGGATGTAGATGGGATTCTAACATAACCGCTTACGGTCGAACCGCCATCACTAAAACTCATCGAAACTAGTTTGCCTTTATTTAAAACCCGTTGTAAACTTTGATGGGTATCAAACCAAGAACGTACCACACTGCTAACAATGGTTTGGCCTTGTCTTAAAGTTACATTGGAATTGTTAATTTGGGATGAGGTAGGATTCCACGCAGGAATACGATAACTACTACCAGAATAATACCAACAATATTGTTCACCGGCTGTTTGGGTAGTGCTGGCATTAAAACAAGCTCTTACTTGACAATCGGTGTCGTTACAAGTGCCATATATACGGTTATTTCCTTCTTCCCGGATAGCTGAAACGATTTCTTGTTTATTTAAAGCGCGGTTTAAAACTAAAACAACGGTACTACCTTTATCAGTTATAACATTCCAATCTTCACCAGCAAAACGAACAACTTCACTAACAGCATAGTTTTTGCTTGGTAAGACATCGACAGCAAAGCTTGCCTCGGCATCAATTTCACTTCGAATATCTTCTTTAATTCGCCCAACTAAGATCCGATTATTAATACTATTTGCTAAAATCGTTACCATAAGCATTAGAAAAACTAAAAAAAATGAATAAATCATTGATGTTGCAATAAAACCCTTTTTATTTTTCATAATAATCCTTATTCTTTCACAATTACTTCTTCATTAATTTTCTTTTTTTTACTTAAGCCAATTAAGACTAAGATATTTTCAACAATTAAGAAAACTTCAGAAATGATAACCATTAGACCAAGATAAAAATTAATGGATACTTCTTTAAAAGGATTGATAACAATTAGAAAACCTAAAAGCAAATTTATAAAAGATAAAATACAGGTAGAAAGCCATAAACTTTTGGCTTTTTCAGCAAAAAGAAAGGCCATTTCAAGACGAAAAGCATTGCGAAAAATCACATAACCACCAATAATTAAACTTATCATTTCAGTTAAAATATTTGTTTCAATAAAAGCAATAAGACCAGATAAAATTAGCAAAACACTAGTCGATAAATTTTTACTATAAAGGCGATTTTCTTTTGGCAAGCGAAAATAAAAAACAATATTTAAAACCCCCATCAAAATAGCTACGTACCCAAAAACATTAATCGCTGTAGGAATAAAATTATCGGGATTTATTAGTAGAACAACAGCAAAAATAATTAGTAATATTGAAGCAATAAAAGATGAATAAACTCTCTTTTTTAAACTTTCTAAAACAGTTTTATCTTCTAAATACATACAAATCACTCCTACAAAAATTTTATCATTATCTCATATAAAAAGCAACTATCCTATATTGAGAATTGTTGCTTATAAATGAATAAAATTTTTACCAAAAAAAGCCATTAGGCCTTTTTAAAAACATAATATTTTTTCTTGCCTCTTCTAACAATGTTATATTGACGGTTTTTATCTAATAATGAATTTTCTTCCTTAATTGTTACCCCATTTAAAGAAATAGCTCCCGCGGTTAAAAATTCACGTGCTTCTCTTTTTGAGGAGGCAATTTTGTTAGTAACCAATAGATCAATAAGTGGTTTTTCTTCATAAGTAAAGGTTGGAAAGTTTTTGAAAACAGTTTCAATTTCTTGATCGGTTAATGTATCTACTTGGCCAGTAAATAAACATTCTGATACTTCTTTAGCATGAAGATAGTCTTTTTCACCATGTAAATCACTAATAATTTGTTTAGCTAACTCTTGTTGGGCAATTCTTTTTTCTGGTGAGTTAAGATGTTCTTTTTCGATAGCTTCAATTTCTTCTTTGGTTAAGAAGGTTAATTTTTTTAAATAATCAATAACTAAACTATCATCGGTATTAATTAAATATTGGTATAGTTCATAAGAAGAAGTTTTATTTTTGTCAAGCCATAAAGCATTGCCCTCAGTTTTACCAAACTTTTTACCGTCTTTATCTAGAATTAAAGGCATTGTAAAACCATAGGCTTCTTGACCTGTTTTCTTTCTTATTAAATCAATACCAGCGGTAATGTTACCCCACTGATCACTTCCAGCCACTTGCATAGTACAGTTTTTATTAGCAAATAACCAATAAAAGTCCATGGCTTGCATAATCATATAAGAAAATTCAGTATAAGTAATGCCGGTATCTAATCTTCTTCTAATTATATCTTTATCAAGCATATAGTTAATATTAAAAAATTTACCATAATCTCTTAAAAAATCAACAAAATTAAGATCTTTACTCCAGTCCCAGTTATTGACTACTTCAAAACCAAACAATTCTTTGGCTTGTTTAGTTAAACCAAGGGTATTGTGTTTTATTTCATCAATTGTTTTCATTTCTCTTTCGGCGGTTGGTTTCGGGTCGCCAATTCTTCCGGTTGCCCCGCCAATTAGTAAAAGCGGATGATGGCCATATTTAGCTAATCTTTTAGAAATTAAGAATGAAGAATAATGGCCAATGTGCATCGAATCAGCGGTGGGATCGGTGCCAATATAAAATGTCATGCCTCCTTCATTTAATTTTTTTTCTAAATCAGGTGAAGAAATATCTTTAATTAATCCTCGCCACTTTAAATCTTCATATAAAGTCATTTTTATCTTCCTTTCTTTAAAACAAAAAAATTCTACGTCTAAGGACGAGTTTATACCCGTGGTACCACCTTATTTCGTAGAATTTTCTACCTTCTTTTTTTAACGCTTTTAGGCGATTTGACTCCGTTATTTGTAAGATAACATCGACATCAACAATTTGATTTTA
>CALVLG010000055.1 GCA_944336815.1 uncultured Bacilli bacterium
GTAAAGTTGTTTGGAAATTTTTTAAAGAAAAATATAATTTGTTCCATGATAATGATTATGAAGAAATTCCAAAGGAATAATAGTTGCAAAACATTAAAAAATTTGTTAAGATACAATTGTTTATTGGTGATTTAAGAAAGACATTTTGATCATTTTTAAAGAGAGCAAATGATGGTGGAAATTTTGCAAAAGAAAGAAATGTTTAGCTGTCTTAAGGAAATAAAATCGGGTATTGCTCGTTAAAAAGAATAAGTTAATATAAGGATGGTACCGTCTTTTTAAAAGACTCCTTTGGCACTATCCTTTTTTTATGGGAGGATTTGCATGAAAGTTTATTTGATTGCTGGCAAAGCGCGAAGTGGTAAAACGAAGGCGGCCTATTTATTAAAAGAAATCTTAGAAAGTAAAAAGCATAAAGTTGTGATTACAGAATATAGTAAATATATTAAATTATTTGCCAAAGATTTGCTTGGTTGGGATATGGTAAGTGAACCAAAACCACGAAAGTTTTTACAAGACATGGGTTCTTATGTACGAAAACTAAAAAAAGATATTTATTTTGTAGAACGAATGCAAGAAGATTTACATATTTATGAACACTTTGTTAATGACGTTATTATTAGTGATGTTAGAATGCCTAAAGAGCTTGATGAATTAAAAGATTTTGAGACGATTAAAATTAAAGTTGAAAATTCTTTATTAAATTATGATTTAACGGTTGAAGAAAGTAAGCATGAAACGGAGCATGCCTTAGATACATATCAAGGCTTTGATTATGTTATTAAAGATAAGAATGAAGTGGAAATGAAAGAAATTTTAGCACAAATTGTAAAGGAGAGAGAATGATGAATTTAAAAGATTTATTTATTGATTTTTTTGTAAGTAAAGGACACAAGCAAATTCCAAGTGCGCCTTTAGTACCTGAAAATGATCCATCGGTTTTGTTTAATACAGCAGGTATGCAGCCATTGATTCCTTATTTAATGGGGGAAGAGCATCCTTACGGGAAAAGACTTTGTGATTATCAAAAATGTGTGCGTTTAACTGATTTAGAGGAAATTGGGGATAAAACACATCATACGTTTTTTGAAATGCTTGGAAATTGGAGTTTAGGTGATTACTTTAAAAAAGAAAGTATTACTTATAGTTTTGAATTTTTAACACAAGTGTTACATATTCCGATTGAAAAACTAGCTGTTACAGTGTATGAAGGTGATGAAAAAATTCCTAGGGATGAAGTATCGGCAGCTACTTGGAAATCTTTAGGAATACCAGAGGCTAGAATTGCTTATTTAGGAAAGAAAGATAATTTTTGGATTCCTGGTGACTCTGGACCTTGTGGGGGAGATACGGAAATCTTTTATTGGCGAAGTGAAGAAAAGGTTCCTCATGATTTTGATCCTAATGATGAGCGCTGGGTTGAAATATGGAATAACGTTTTTATGGAATACTATCAAGATAAGGATGGTAATGTTTCAGAATTAAAACAAAAAAATGTTGATACAGGTATGGGATTAGAAAGAGTTGTGGCTGTTTTAGAAGGGGTAGACGACAATTATTTAACGAGTGTTTGGAAACCTTTAAAAGACAAACTGGAAACTATTAGTCATAAAACTTATGAGGGTAACGAAAATGCTTTTCGGGTAATTATGGATCATGTTAGAACGAGTGTTTTTATCGCGGCTGATCCAGCCCATATAAGACCAAGTAATACTGATCAAGGCTATATTTTACGAAGACTTATTAGAAGAGCTATTCGTTATGCCAGAAATTTAGAAATTGATACGATGAGTGATTTTTTAGAACAACTAGCTTTAGTGGTTATTGATGAATATCAAAAATATTATATTGAGCTTAGCGAAAACAAAGATTTTGTGTTAGAAGTTTTAAAACAAGAACAAAACAAATTTGCTAAAACATTAGAAAAGGGTTTAAAAGTATTTGAAAAAATTGCTTCTAAAACAAATTTTATTGATGGGGAAACGGCTTTTCATTTATATGACACTTTTGGTTTTCCAATTGAACTGACTAAAGAAGAAGCACGAGAAAGAGGCTTAGATGTTGATTATGAAGGCTTTAAAGTAAAGTTTTTAGAACATCAAGAAAAGTCTCGAACGGCATCGAAAGGTAAATTTAAAGGGGGACTATCTGGCAATAGCGAGATTGAAACCAAGTATCATACCGCTACTCATTTACTTAATGCGGCTTTGAAAAAAGTTCTTGGGCCTAGTGTCCATCAATTGGGAAGTAATATTACTGAAGAACGTTTACGCTTTGATTTTCCATGTGATCATAAATTAACTGATGAAGAAAAACAAAAAGTTGAAGATTTAGTAAATGAATGGATTTTAGAGGGATTAGACGTTCAAAAAGAAGTTATGAGTAAAGAAGAAGCGTTGCAAAGTGGAGCTGAATGTATGTTTATAGATAAGTATCCTGATGAAGTAACGGTTTATTCTATTGGGAATGTTTCAAAAGAATTATGTGGGGGTCCACATGTTCATAACACTAAGGAATTAGGGCATTTTAAAATTAAAAAAGAAGAATCTAGTAGTGCTGGAGTAAGAAGAATTAAAGGAGTTTTAGAGTAAGAAACTTCTTTTTTTGGGGAAAAATCTTTCTTTTTTGGGGTGGATAGTGTATACTATTTTTAGAATTGAGGGTGCTAGTATGAATGCTTTAAATGAAAATGAATTAACAGCGATGGCTGGTTATTATCGGGCCGTTAATTATATATCAGCGGCTTCTTTGTATTTAAAAGATAATCCGTTATTAAAAAGGCCGTTAAGTTTTGGGGATATTAAAGAAAAGTTGGTTGGTCACTGGGGAAGTGCGCCTGGTCAAAATTTAGTTTATGCCCATTGTAATCGGGTGATTAAAAAATATAATTTAGATATGATGTGGATTAGTGGACCAGGACATGCTGGGCAAGCAACGATGGCAAATACGTATTTAGAAGGTTCTTTAAAAAGTGTTTATCCGGAATTTACGTTAGATGAAGAAGGCTTAAAGAAATTCATGCGAAACTTTAGTTTTCCAGGGGGAAGTTCTAGCCATGTTTCACCTGAAGTGCCAGGCAGTATTAATGAAGGTGGCGAATTAGGTTATAGTTTAGCTCATGCTTTTGGGGCCGTGTTAGATAATCCTAATTTAATTGTGACGACTATTGTTGGCGATGGGGAAGCAGAAACAGGCCCTTTAGCCACTTCATGGCATTTAAACAAATTTTTAAATCCAGTTTGTGATGGAGCAGTTTTACCGGTTTTACATTTGAATGGGTATAAAATAGCTAATCCGACCATTTTAGCGCGTATTAGTACAGAAGAACTTCTTTCTTTATTTAAAGGGTATGGCTGGGTTCCTTATATAGTCGAATATCAAGGTGATGAGTTAGCTTTACATGAACAAATGGCGAGTGTAATGGATGAAGTTATTAAAAGAATTCAAAAAATTTGGCAAATGGCGCGAGAGAAAAAAGTGACGGAACGACCTTTATGGCCAATGATTATTTTAAAAACGCCAAAAGGATTTACGGGGCCAAAAGAAATTGATGGCAAAAAAATTGCTGATTCTTTTCGGTCTCATCAAATACCAATTGAAGTAACGAAAGAACATCCTGAAAGTTTAACTAATTTGGAAGATTGGTTAAAAAGTTATCATCCAGAAGAATTGTTTGATGTAGCTGGCCATTTAAAAAAAGAATATCAATTATTTTTACCAGAATTAGATCA
The DNA here is from genome assembly GCA_944336815.1 of uncultured Bacilli bacterium. Lineage (GTDB taxonomy): Bacteria > Bacillota_I > Bacilli_A > RF39 > UBA660 > Ventrenecus. The sequence goes on from CALVLG010000055.1 coordinate 3,732, forward strand.
AACAATGGGGAAAAACGTTCATGCTAATGGAGGGTTACTTCGTAAAGACTTAAAAATTCCGGATGTTTTAAAATATGGTGTTTCAGTTCCTTATCCTGGCACAACTTGGCAAGAAGATATGCGGGTACTTGGAACTTTTATTCGTGATATTGTCGTTAAAAATCCGACTAATTTTCGGATTTTTGGGCCAGATGAAGCTTTATCTAATCGGTTGAATGCGGTTTTTGAAGTAACTAATCGCCAATGGGATAATAAGACAATTGCTAGTGATGAGTATCTAGCTTATGAAGGAAGAGTGATTGATTCTTTTTTATCAGAACATGTTTGTGAAGGTCTTTTAGAAGGATATTTATTAACAGGTCGACATGGTTTTTTTCATAGTTACGAATCATTCATGCGGATAGTTGATTCCATGATTAGTCAACATGCTAAATGGATAAAAATTAGTAAAGAAATTCCGTGGCGTGAACCTATTTCTTCTTTGAATTTATTAGTATCTAGTCATTGTTGGCAACAAGATCATAATGGCTTTACACATCAAGATCCAGGTATTATTAATCATGTGATTACGAAAAAAGCTGATACGGCAAGAGTATATTTGCCATGCGATGCCAATACCCTTTTATGGACGATGAATAATGTTTTAAGAACGAAAGATACCGTAAATGTGGTGGTAGCTAGTAAACATCCAAGACTTCAATGGCTTAGTATGAATCAAGCCGTTAGACATTGTGAGAATGGCGTGGGAATATGGGGCTTTGCTAGTAATGATTTAGATAATAACCCTGATATTGTTTTGGCTTGTGCTGGTGATACCCCAACACTGGAAATTATGGCTGCGACTAGTATTTTGCGAAAATTTTTACCAAATTTAAAAGTTCGGGTTGTAAATGTTATTGATTTAATGCGTCTTGTTTCTAAAAGTGCACATCCACATGGTTTAACTGATGCCGAGTATGACGCGATTTTTACGAAAAACAAACCAATTATTTTTGCTTTCCATGGGTATCCAAATGTTATTCATGAACTTACTTATAAAAGACATAATCAAAATATGCATGTGCGAGGATATATTGAAGAAGGGACGATTACAACACCATTTGATATGCGGGTTCAAAATCGCTTAGATCGCTTTCATTTAGTTTTGTTGGCATTAGATTATTTAAAAGAATTTGATGTCAAGGAAGCCCAGAAATATTGTGTAGATATGTTAAAAAAACATCAAAAATATATTGTTAAAAATGGCGTGGATATGGAAGAAGTCCGCGATTGGAAATGGGATTTATAATCTCATTTTTTTTGGTTGAAAACTGAACAAGCGTATGGTACTATATAGGAAGGTGAAGAATGTATGAATAATGAAGAAATAATTACTAAAAATATGAATCGGCATAATTATGGGCTTAGTCCTTATGCTTGTCAAGATAAGGATGCCTTGCGGTTAAAAAAAGAAGATGATGATATTAGAAGTCCTTTTTTTAGAGATATTGACCGTATTTTATATACTTATGCTTATATTAGATATGGGGATAAAACGCAGGTGTATTCTTTAAAAAGTAATGATCATATTACTAAAAGAATGCAACATGCCCAATATGTTAGTAAAATTGCGCGGACTATAGGGCGAGCCTTAGCTTTAAATGAAGATTTGATTGAAGCTGCAGCTCTTGGACATGATTTAGGCCATGTTCCGTTTGGGCACTTTGGCGAAGCGGTTTTAAATGAAATTAGTTTGGCTAATAATGAAGGTTATTTTTATCATAATGTTCAAAGTGTGCGGATTTTAATGCAATTAGAAAAAAAAGGCGAAGGTTGTAATATTACCTTGCAAGTTTTAGATGCAATTATGTGTCATAATGGGGAATTTGTTGAAGGAAAATATTATCCAAAGAAAAAAAGTAAAGATGAATTTTTACAAGAATTAGAAGCTACTTATAAAGATAAAGAGGCTGTGAAAAAATTAGTGCCAATGACTTTAGAAGGCTGTGTAGTGAGAATAAGTGATGTTATTGCTTATTTAGGTAAAGATATTGATGATGCTTGTTTGTTAAAACAAATTAAAAAAGAAGATATTCCGAAAGATATTAGGGAAGTTTTAGGGGTTAGAAATAAAGAAATTGTAAATACTATTATTTTAGATATTATTAATAATAGTTTAGGTAAACCTTTTATTGCGATGAGTCCGAAAGTTTTTAAGGCAATTGTAGCTTTAAAAAAATTTAATTATGAGCATATTTATGCTTATTCTTTAACAAAAGAAAAGCAAGCTAAAGTAAAAGAGATGTTTGAAAGAAACTTTGCTGTTTTTTTAGATGATTTACGTAATAAAAAAGTGGCGTCAAGAATATATACAGATTTTTTGAATTACAAAAAGGAAA
>CALVLG010000056.1 GCA_944336815.1 uncultured Bacilli bacterium
TTATTTAAAATACTTTCTTTTGATTGAGTACAAAAAATTGTATCAATTTCTTGTAAAGACATTTCTATACAATATGGTTCTTTCTGTTCTCTATCTACGCTTAATGCATATATTTTTGTCATAAATCTTCCTCCTTACGAGAAGAAAATATTGTATCAAATATAATCGCTCTCGTCAATAGCCCAAAAACCAAGCAATAATAGCTAAGACTAGTAAAACAATGTATCCAATTAAATAACCAGTAACGTCACTAGATTTTTTACTTGCCTCTTTTCCTAAATCATACAATCTTTGTTTATCAAAATATTTTCGGCTATAACAATTAGCAAATTTATCACAAGCGGGCATATTAGCTAAAACAAACTTTTTATTTTTTTTACATTCATATATTCCATCGCCTTTATTTTTTTTAGTATTCAAGTAATCACAATCACTACAATATTTAGCCATTATTTTCCCTCCTCTTGAAAACAAATTCTAGCAAAAAAAAGAAGAAAAATCAAATTTCTTCTTCATAATTACAGTTAAGACAAACCGCTTTTTTCTTTTTTAAAACCATTATATTATCACAATTTGGACATTTTTTTACTGGTTTATCCCATGAAGCAAAATCACAAGTTGGATAGTGATTACAACCATAGAAAACTTTGCCCCGTTTAGTTTTCTTTTCTATAATCATGCCATCACATTTCGGACAAGGCATGATTTCCACCACTTCTTTAAAAACCTTTTTAATATACTTACAATTTGGATAATTAGAACAAGCAGTAAAAGTTCCATATTTTCCTCTTCTTTTAACTAATGGACTACCACATTCTGGACAAGTTTCACCAGTCTCTTCGGCCGGTTTCTTTTCCATTTTCTTAAAAGCATCTTCAACCATTGGTTCAAATTCATCATAAAATTCTTTTAAAACAGCCACATTATTCATCTTGCCTTCAGCAATTTCATCTAATTCTTTTTCCATATTAGCTGTATATTTAACATTAACAATATTGCTGAAAAATTCTTGTAACTTATCCGTTGTTTCAATCCCAATTTCAGTTGGTACAAATTTTTTATCTTCCATTGTCACATAAGCCCGATCCTTCAAAGTTTGAATAATTGGCGCATAAGTACTAGGCCTTCCAATTCCTAAACTTTCCATTTCTTTAATTAAAGAGCCTTCTGTATAACGTGGTTCCGGTTTGGTAAAATGTTGTTCTTTCTCTATTTTATCGGCAATCACAACCCCACTTTTATAATTAGCAAAATCTGGTAAAATCGTATCTTTTTGTTCTTCAAAACGACCATATACTTTTAAATAACCATCAAATTTTAAAACACTCCCGGTTGCTTTAAATTCATAGCCATTATTTTCTAAAAGGGCAGTTGTATTTAATAGTCCAGCACTGGCCATCAAAGATGCCAAAGCTCTGGTATAAATCATATCATATAATTTATACTCGTCATTAGTTAAATAATTTTTTACTTCTTCTGGCGTTCTTAAAATACTAGTTGGTCTAATTCCTTCATGAGCATCTTGAATATTTTCTTTTTTCTTTGGTACTTTTACACTCCCAACATATTCTTTACCATATTTCTTTTCAATATATTCCTTTGTTTCAGCTACAAATAAAGGTGAAACTCTTTCCGAATCAGTACGCATATACGTAATTAAACCAACTGTTTCTTTCCCCAAATCAACTCCTTCATAAAGTTTTTGCGCAATCCGCATCGTTTTAGAAGAAGGAAAATTAAGTTTATTAGCCGCCATTTGTTGTAAAGTTGTTGTTTTAAAAACTGGCTTAGAACTTCTTTTCGTTTCTTTAGCTTCCACTTTAGCAATTTGAAAAGCATTCGATAAAGAAGCTAAAATATCATCGGCTTCTCTTTCCCCTTTAATTTCAATTTTCTTTCCTTTATATTTTTCTAAAAGCGCTGTAAAGTCTTTAAAATCAGCCGTGATTGTCCAATATTCTTCTGGTTTAAAAGCTAAAATAGCTCTTTCCCGATCAACAATAAGTTTTAAAGCCACACTTTGAACCCGACCAGCACTTTTACCTCCCGTTTTACTTTGCATTAACTTAGATAAACGAAAGCCAATAATTCGATCTAAAATTCTTCTTGTTTCTTGACTTTTTACTAAATCATCATCAATTTTACGAGGATTTTGTAAAGCGTTTTCCACTACTTGTTTAGTAATTTCATTAAAAGTTATTCGTTCATAGTTTTCTTCTTCTACTCCTAAAGCTTCTTTTAAATGCCAAGAAATAGCTTCACCTTCCCGGTCTGGGTCAGTCGCAAGATACACAAACGAAGCCTTTTGTACTTCTTTTTTTAAATCATTAATTAATTTTTTCTTTCCAGAAATAGGAACATAAGTCGGAGTAAAGTCATTTAAAACATCAACACCTAAGCCAAATTTTCCAGAAGTTGCTAAATCCATAATATGGCCTTTACTAGAAACAACTTTATAATCTTTACCCAAAAAAGCCCCGATTGTTTTACTTTTATGTGGCGACTCCACAATCATTAGTTTACTCACTATCTTCATCCGTCCTTTCTTTTGCTTCAATTTTTTCTTTTAAATCAGCAAAATAATTCGTTGATATAGCTAATTTACTCATTTGCTTTTTCTGATTAATATCATAATTAATTTGCTGTAATTCACTAGTTGTATATTTTTCTTCCCCAAGATATGTTACAAGTCCACTTCTAGCATCATATCTAGCCACTTCATCTTCCCACGAACTATCCGCAAACACAACTCGACCCGAAAAATCTTCATCAAATAAATCTTCCCCTAAATAAAACCTTGGGTCATAATCTAAATCAAAAAGATTAGCTATAGTTGGTAAAAGATTCATATATGAGGTTTTTTCAGAAAAAACTTGGGGTTCTAGCTCACTATTATATATGACAAATGGCGTTCTTTCAATCTCATAAAAATCAGCTACGTCATACGAAACCGCACTTTGAACATCTTGATCAGCTAACCCATAAGGATAATGATCACCATATAAAACAATAACCGTATCTTTTAAAACGCCTTTTTCTTCTAAAGTATCTAATAAGACTCCTAACGCATCATCTGTAACTTTTAACTTAGCCATGTATCTTTTTAATTGCATAGAGTAATCAGTATCCGCAAATAAACTCATATATTTATCACTATAGAAACTATCATTATCATAAGGCTGATGTGGCGTAACAGTGGTAATCCATGCCATAAAAGGTTCATCTTGTGTAAATATTGCTGAAGCTTTTTCGATTAACTCAACATCACTAGGCCATTCCAAATAATTATTCGTAATTGATATTCCTAAGCTATCCGCATCATAATAAGCCATACTCCCCATGTGATAATGAAAAACATCCCGAGCATAATATGTCGCATCAAAATTATGATAACTTGTTGCCGTATATCCTTTCTTTTTAAAGCGATTAAAAATCGAAGTAAAATAATCATTTGTTTGATATACATTAGCCGTACATGAAGTATTTAATGCATAAAGTGAAGTCATGCCACTAAACTCATTATCACCTGTCGCACAAGCATTTCTTGGACTATAATTATTTTCCCAGTACCAAGCATGTTCTAAAATTCGTTGGAAATTCGGATAATATTCTTCATGTAAAATAATGTTATTTACTGACTCCATCATAATTACAATAACATTTTTATCTTTAAAATAACCTGTATAATCATTTGGCTGCGTAATTTTTCGGGATAAAAAGTATTGATCTAAAGTCTTTAAAGTCGGATCTTTTTCTTCATTAGTAACTTCCATAAAAAGAGTATCATCAATTACTCTTGTATCATCTTCACTAACTTCTGGCTTTTGATAAAAATCACCAATAATATATACTGGGAAAAATTGTTGCTTAATATCAAGAAGCCCAAAAACACTTGTCCCAAACTGATTAATTGCCACCGAAGAATTAGTTGGTGAGAAAAACAAATGCTTATTTAAAGCCATTTGAATCGGATTTTGCATGAAAGGAATATAAAGTGTTCCCATATATAAACCAGCAGCAATTATAAGTAGTAAAGCATGAAGCTGCCTTGGATATACCCCAACGTTTCGCTTTTCTTCCTTTTGCTTGTTTCTTAAAATCATATACCATATATAAAGGACAAAAGGAACAAAAATTAAATAATATTCTGGTTTATAGCTTACCAAAAATTCTTTAATATAAGATGTTACAGCTCCAATTTGACTGCTTGTTCCAAAAGAAACATATACTCCCAAAAAGCTATTAAAGCCGGCTTGAATCCACGTATAAATTGTCGCGATAAACAAAAATATCGCAATTCCTCTTCTTCTTGTTTGCATCTTTTTAAAGAAAAATAAAAAGAAAGTTACCAAAAAACTTAAGAAAAAAGAAGACAAAAAAATCCGCCACGTAGCCCAGTCTATAATCATAAATCCTTCTACGACGCGAAAAATAATTTCAATACCAAATAAAAAACATGTGGTAATTATACTTTCTAACAAAAATTCTTTATATAGGAACTTCTTCATTGCCTTCACCTTCCATAATTAAATCACGAATAGGCTTATATGTAAAGCGGTACTCTTTATTTGGTCCATATTTCTTTACTAATTCTAAATGCCTTTTTGTTGGATACCCTTTATGTTTAGCAAATTCATATTCTGGATACTTTTGATCTAGTTCTAACATAATATGATCCCTTGTAACCTTGGCAAGAACACTAGCCGCGGCAATTGTTAAAGACAAGGCATCCCCATGAATAATAGGCTTTACAGGCACATCTAAATCATGAATCGGCATTGCATCAGTTAAAACATACTCTGGCTTAACTTTCATATCCCAAATAGCTTTTTTCATTGCTAATCTAGAAGCCTCGTAAATATTTATTTCATCAATAGTTTTAGCATCAACAATGCCAATCCCATAAGAAATAGCATCTTTCTTAATAATTGGAAAAAATTTTTCTCTTTTCTTTTCCGTTAACTTTTTTGAATCATTCAAACCTTCTAAAGTATAATTTTTAGGTAAAATCACCGCCGCCGCGACAACAGGCCCAGCTAAAGGTCCTCTTCCGGCTTCATCAGTTCCACAAATAAAAGTATATCCCTCTTGATATAATTCTTTCTCATAAGCTAATAAATCTACTTCTGTTTTCATTTTCTATCCAATGTTATCCCCTTTATATTTTCTAATTTAATATCATTAACAACTTTTCGGGAAACTTTTTCATAATCAATCTCGCCATTTTTCATCGCCCCAATTTTCTTAGCAATTATTTGATAGGCTTCTAACACGTCATCAATTTTACGCAAACCATATCTATTTTCTAAAATACTAGGATAAAAAACAGCTAATTTTTTTAAAATATGAATTGCTACATCATCTACCGGAATAACCTCTTCTTTAATCGCAGTACAAGCCGCTAAATTTAAAGCAACTTCCCCTTGATCTAACTTAGGCCACAAAATACCCGGCGTATCTAATAAAAGAATATCACTATGTGTTCTTAACCAAGTAAGATCCTTAGTTACCCCTGGGTTATTACCAACATTAGCAACTTTTCTTTTACACAAACGATTAATTAAAGTACTTTTGCCAACATTTGGAATCCCAACCACTAAAACTCTTATTTCTTTTTCTTTCAAACCCTTATCTTTTCTTTTTTCTTGAACATCTTTCATTATTTCATGTGTTAATGAAATGATTTTTTCATAATCATGCGGATCGTTTAAATCAACTAAAAGAACATGATTACCTAAATTCTCATAATATTTTACCCATTCATTAGTTGCTTTCAAATCACATAAATCTTTTTTAGTCATAATAAGAATTTTAGGTTTATCCCCAATAATATTAAATACGTCTTTAATTTTCGAAGAAAACGGAATTCTCGCATCAACAACTTCATACACCATATCAATCATTTTATATTTTTCACCAATAAGCCTCCTTGTTTTAGCCATGTGGCCAGGAAACCA
>CALVLG010000057.1 GCA_944336815.1 uncultured Bacilli bacterium
AACAAGAATTTGGTTTCTTCATCGTTATATGTTTTTAAGGCGCTTTCCCATAAGGTGTATGAGTTTCTTTGATAATTGAGGGCCATCGGAAGAGTAAAATATAAATAGTTTTCTAAAGATGTTTTAGGAAGGCCAGGATTACTATCTTCTGGCATAACACGTCCGCCTAAAAGTCCTTCTTTATACATGTTTATCAGTTTTTCGGCTTTTAATAATATTTCTTCTTTCATAGTTTCACCTTTCTTTTACCTATTATATCATTTATATAATATTTTTTTAGCTAAAACACAAGAAAAAAAGATATTTATTTTAAGTATTTTAATATCTTTTTGTATTCTTCTAAAAGGCTTTCATATTTTATGGTTTGATTGGCAGGAGATGTTGATGGTAAATAAATCGGTTTGATATTAGTGTATTTTAGACAGTATTTATTATAAAGGCTTTCAGCTTTTTTGCCGGTGACAAAAATGGTTTTAATTTTTGTTTTTTTAATTAAACTGTTTATGTCATTAGGTACTGGGTTTTTAATGGAACTATCGCTTGATCCCGTTATTTCACATGATGATAAGACGTCCCAAAGGGCGATGTTTTTAGATTTTAAAAATTTCTTTTTATCTTCGATTGTTTGAGGTACTTGTTCATTAAAGATTTCTGATAAAACTTTCCAAAATCTATTTTGAGGGTGCATGTAATAGAAGGCCTTTTCTCTTGATTTAACTGAAGGGATAGAACCTAATATTAATATTTTACTGTTTTCATCATATTCTGCAGGAAATTCATGAGTTACTAACATAGGTCACCTTCTTTGATAATGTACGTACTTTCTTTAGGAATGGTAATTTCAGTTTGTGTGTATTTGTTATATTCAGATGTCGTTTTTAAATTTAGGTTTAGTTTTTCCGATAGTTTTTTGGCAAGGTATAAGCCGATTCCAGTCGAATGAGTTTTTTTACGATCGCTGCCTGTAAAGCCGTAGTTATAGATTTTAGGTAAGTCGTAGTCGTGAATGCCTACTCCATTATCTTTGATTATAAGGGTTATACTATGAGGTTCTTCTTTGGTTTTTATTTCAATTTCTTTGTCTTCTTTATTTAAGTATTTTAAAGAGTTTTGAAGTATTTGTTTGATTATAAATTTTAACCATTTTTCATCGGTGTAGACAATTTTTTGAGTATCTTTGACTTCAATTTTAATTTTGTTTTTTAAAATAATATTTTTATAATCAATTAAAGTTTTATGAATTACATCTTCTAAATTTATCTTTTTGATAAAGTAATCATTTTCAGGATTTTTGGTTCTGGAGAAGAAGAGAATTTGTTCGCAAAGGTCATCTATTTTTCTAGTTTCTTCTTTAATGGTTTGATTGTTTTCATTATCACCAATTAAGGAGATAACAGAGATTGGACTTTTAATTTCGTGAACAAAACTTTCGATATATTCTTCATAGTTTTGATATTTATTTTCGATTTCGGTCAGTTTGTCGTTTAGCGATTTACAGGCTTTTTTTAAGGCATAGTAATAGGCTTTTTCCTCTAAGGTTTGAGGTTTTGGAAGAATTTCGGCGATTAAATATTTTTCGGTTAAATTATCGGTGAGTTTTTTTATGTATTTATAACGCTTATTTATTTTTATGTATTCAAGTGAGAAAAAGGTAATAAATATAAGAAGCCAAATTAGATCTAAGATGATGAGGTTTACGATGTAGATATTTAAGAAATAAAGATAGATATTTAAGAAAAAAAGAAAGGTGATATTCATTAGAATGAAAAATATTTTTTCTTCGATAAACTGCGTTTTTTTCATATACGGTATCCCTTCCCTCTTTCGGTGACTATAAAATTATTTATATTTATTTCTTCTAGTTTTTTTCGCAAACGGTTGATGTTGACGGTTAGAATATTTTCGTCTAAATAGTATTTGTCATTCCAAAGGTATTCGATAAGTTCATCTTTAGTAATTATCTTGTTTGGGTTAGTAAAAAAGTAATACATGATTTTGCGCTCGTTCCTAGTCAGTTCGACTTCTTTTCCTTCGCATTTAATGGTTGAGGATGGAATGTCAAAGGTGACGCCTTTAATAGTTATTTTATCTTCTTTTTTAGATAAAGCTCTTTTTATTTTTTCTAAGAGGATGAATGTGTTGTAGGGTTTAGTGATAAAATCATCACCACCTAAGATAATACTTTTAAGTTCATCTTCTTCTTTTTGACTACTGGTTACAAAGATGATTGGAACTTTAGATGTTTGTCTGATAGTCTTGCATATTTGAAAACCATTTTCATTAGGCAGGTTAATGTCCAGTAAGATAAGGTCTGGGTTTTCTTTGAGGTTTAAGTTTTTTGTAAATTCGGTAACGAGACTTACTTGGTAACCTTCTTTTTCTAAGAGATTTTTGAGTTCGTTTCTGATGTTTTCTTCATCTTCAATGATAAGTATATTCATAAAATCACCTTAAATATTATAACATTTATTTAGTATTTTGGATATTGGTTTTAAAACCAAAGTATGTTGCCAAAAAGTATATTATATAGATTATCATAAATAAGGCTGTACTGATTAAGATGTAGATAATGTAGGTTTTATCTGTAGGCAGGAAGGTACTAAAGACATTGTTTAAACTTTTAGAAATTAAAATGTTAGAGATTAATGGATAGATGACTGGAAAAGCAAAGAATATAAGTAGTTGCTTAAAGATGGTTTTGTTTATTTCTGATTCACTCAGTCCTAATTTGTTTAAGGTTATATAGCGGTATTTATATTCAGCTGAGTCACTTAGGTTTTGAATAGCAAGAATGGTTCCGGTAACAGCGGTGAAGATAAAGGCTAGATAAAACAGGGCAAATGACATAATCGTAATGACACTACGGTTTTGAGCCAAGAAATAGCCTTTGACTTGAACGTCGCCACTATCATAACATACTGTTCTTTCATCAACTGTCTGGCAGATGTCGGTGCTTATTTTTTCGGTTAGGGTGCTTTCAAATTTTTCGGTTGTTTCTTCTTTGGTATTTACTGATAGATTGGTCTTTCCTACTTCTAAGCCATTTATTTTAGAATCAGGAACGACAATTAGGTAACCACTGCCACTAATCCAAGCATAGGTAAAGTCATTTTTCAATAATGTTTTTTGGTTTAGGGTTTCACCATTTTCAAGGGTTATCTGTTTGCCTTGAATGTCTTTTAGATCCATGTAGTCACTAGCTGTCAGTTCAGATGTTAAAAGGTATTCATCTTCTTTTAAGGTTGTTTCTTTTCTTCCGCGCATTTTCTGGAGGGTGTTATAATCGCTTAGTTTCATAACGGGATCGTATTCAAGCCATCTGAAGTCTTCGGTATTACCAATTAGGCTAGCGATTGGAGATGTTTTGTCTTTATATATGTTATAGGTTAATTCTTCTTCGATGGTATAGTTTTCAGCGATAAGCTTACGATCTTCGTTTATTTTATTTTGATCATCTGATATGGTAATATCGTAAGGTGATTCCATATCAACTTGGCTTTCGAAGATGCCATTAAATAGTAAAGAAAAATTAACAGAAACAAGGGTTATGGTTATCAATACGGATAAGGTTGCCAAGGTAAAACTCATACTGCGAACTTTAGAGGCAAAGCTTCGAGCCAAAAAAAGGTTTTGTTTTTTATATTTGATTTTTTTATGTTTTAAACAAATGTTTAGAATAAAATCAGAGATGGAAAAGGTCACACCATAGATACTAATTATCAGCATAATTATACATATTAAAATAGTACTCATAGATGGTTCGGTTCCAATTTTGACAAAGGTATTATCAAAGAGGTAAAAGGCGATTATACCTAATAATATAGAGATTATAAAAAGGATATTGCGACCTGTTTTATGTTTTAATATTTTGTTTTCATTTTTGTTTTCAAAATATAATAAGTCATGAATTTTCATCTTCTTAAATCTATGGTGCATGAAGAGTAAAACGACTAGATAGATAAGGGTAAAATAAAGAAGACTTAGATAAACAGCATTTAGCGAAAAGGTAAATTTTATTTCGTAAGGAAGTCCAAAGATGTTCATGATGATACTAGACATTAAAATGCTTAATAGATAGCCTAAGATAAAACCAATCATTAGGGCGATTAGGCCAAATATAATGATTTCTTTTAAAAACAAATTTGATACTTGTTTTTTAGGTATGCCTAGTAACATATAGGTCCCAAATTCTTTACTTCTTTTTTTAAAGATGAATTTGGTTGTATAGCCGATTAAGCAGGCAATGACGAAAATAATTATCGCACTTATGAAATACATAGCAGTTTGAAAATTTTTCATCATGCTTGAAAGATCGAGGATGTCTTTAGAGTTTGAGATTAGGTTAAAGGCAAAGATTAGAGAGAATGCGATAGTTACAGTAACTAAGTATATTAAATAATCTTTGGCACTTCTTTTGATATTTTTAAAGGCAAGTTTATTTAACACTTTGTACGTCGCCTCCTAATAGGGTTAGAACATCTAGAATTTCATTAAAGACTTGTTTTCGCGATTTGCTTCCCTTGACTATTTCATTAAATATTTTGCCATCTTTCATAAAGAGAATGCGGTTACAGAAACTGGCACTGAAAGCGTCGTGAGTAACCATTAAGATTGTGGCGTTTAAGGTTTGGTTCATGTTTTCCATGGTTTCTAGAAGCATGCGCGCACTTTTGGAATCTAGAGCACCTGTTGGTTCATCAGCTAAGATAAGTTTGGGATTATTGATAAGCGCCCTGGCACAGGCACATCTTTGTTTCTGACCTCCAGATACTTCGTATGGAAATTTTTTTAAGATATTTTCAATGCCGAGTTTTTTGGCGATGTCTTGAACTTTTTTGTCGATATCTTGATTTTTTCCATTAATAACGCAAGCAAGGGCGATGTTTTCTTCGATGGTGAGGATGTCTAAGAGGTTAAAATCTTGAAAGATAAAGCCAAGTTTGTCACGGCGAAAGTCAGATAGTTTATCCTCATCTATTTCAGTTATATCTTCGCCGTCTATGTATATGTGGCCACTGGTTATCGTATCAATTGTAGATATACAGTTTAAAAGTGTTGTTTTACCAGAACCACTGGCTCCCATAATGGCAACAAACTCCCCTTCTTCTTCAGTCATGTTTAAACCGTTCACGGCTTTGGTTAGATTTTTTTCATTACCATAATATTTTTTTAGATTTTCTATTTTTAAGATTTCTTTCATATGTGTTCCTTTCTGATTTTTTATTATAATTAAAGGCATGATTATAGATAATTATATTTAAAATTAGGCCTAGAATTAGAAATGATAATTTTCTCATAAGTCATGTCCTTCATTTAAATTATAGCAAATATTACTTTGATGTTTTATGACAGTTTTGTTATATTGGGTATTTTACGGGCGTTTTTATATTGTCTTGGGTTTTAATGGGTAATTGATATAATACTCTTTTCATGATAAAATTAGTAGGAGTTGATAGTTATTTATCACATTTAACTAAATATTTTATAAAATACTAATAGAAAGAGTGATTTTATGTTTAAATATGAAACTGATTCGAGGAAAGTCAAACCGGGACAAACTTTTGTGGCAATTAAGGGTTATACAGTCGATGGTCATGATTTTATCGATAAGGCTATTCAAAACGGTGCTAGTGCGGTGATTGCCGGTCATGAGGTAGATTGTAGCGTACCGGTTACTGTGGTCGATGATCCGGCTAAGTATTATCAAGAGTTACTTGTTAAAGAATACAGTCATGAGTTTGATAAACTTAAATTGATTGGAATTACGGGAACTAATGGAAAGACGACTTCAGCTTGGCTTGCTTATCAAATGCTTAATTTACTCGGTAAAAAGGCTGCTTATATTGGAACTTTAGGGTTCTACTGCGGTGATTATGTAGAGGTTTTGCCTAATACTTC
>CALVLG010000058.1 GCA_944336815.1 uncultured Bacilli bacterium
CAAATAAAGATATTTTCACTTGGAATATCACAATCTTCAGCCAAAGATTTATGGCTCATTAACATTCTATATTCGCCATGCATTGGCATAAAATATTGTGGTTTTACTAGTCTAAGCATAAGTTTTAATTCTTCTTGTTTAGCATGACCAGAAGTATGAATATCACTAAACTCTTCATAAGTAAATACTTTAACTCCTTTTAAATATAACTTATTAATCACGCGGTTAATACTCGCGGCATTTCCTGGAATTGGTTTAGAAGAAAAAACAACTAAATCATCATTTAATAAAGAAATTTGTTTATGAACTCCATTAGCAATTCTTGATAGAGCAGCGAGTGGTTCACCTTGGCTACCAGTACATAAAATACATACTTCGTTTCTTTTTAACGATTTTGCTTTATTAGCGTCAATAAAAATACTGCGATCTTTAATAAGACCATTATCTAAAGCAATCTCAATACTTGTTTCCATACTCCGACCAAAAGTAACAATTTGCCGGTTATTTTTTCGGCATGTTTCAACAATATGCTTAATTCGATAAATATTTGAAGCAAAAGTCGCGATAATAACTCGGCCATAATGTCTGGAAATAATGTCATTTAACGTTTCGTCAACACTGCTTTCTGATTTCGAAAAACCTTCAGATAAAGCATTGGTACTATCGGATAACAAAATCTTAACGCCTTGTTCACCAATTCTTGCAATTTTATGTAAATCAGCCATTGGTCCAATTGGGGTTAAATCAAATTTAAAGTCACCAGTTTCAAAAATAATTCCTTGTGGTGTGTGAATGACAACAGCGAAACTATCCGGAATGGAATGAGTTGTCGTAATAAATTCCACCATAAAATGTTTAAATTTTAAAACTGTATCTTTATTATATGCTTCTAAATTTTGAGCTTCTAAATGAGCTTCTTCCAATTTGTTTTTTATTAAACTTACCGCAATTCTTGGGGCATAAATAACTGGAATTTTAACATTTTGTAGTAAAAAAGTTATGCCACCAATATGGTCTTCATGACCATGGGTAATAATTAAAGCTTTGATGTCACTTTCGTGTTCTTTTAAATATGTAACATCTTGAATAACATAGTCAATACCCATTAATTCATCTTCAGGAAACATAACTCCAGCATCAATAACAAGTAGTTCATGTCCATGATGAATTACATACATATTTTTCCCAACTTCGCCAAGCCCACCTAAAGCAATGATGGACGTGACGTCTTTTTTATCTTGCATAAATATCTCCTCTCAAAAATAAAAAAATTAAAGTTGTTTCGCTTTCAAAATTATAACGCAAAAAATTGTAATTGTCTAGATTTAATGATATACTTAAAAAGAGGCGAAAATATGAAAAAAGGTTTTACATTAGTAGAATTATTAGCCGTTATTGCTATTCTTGGCATCCTTTTAACTGTGTCTGGGACAGCTGTTTTTGCTGTTTTAAATAGTTCCAAAGAAAAATTATTAGCTGAACAAATAAAAGGCTTAGAAGATGCGGCTATATCTTATGCCATTAGTGACGGAAAATATTTAGAAAATTGTCCGGCTGATTTTGATCCGGCTAATCCAAGTGATGAAGATTGTTATATGAAAGTATCTATTAAAGAGTTAGTTGATATTCAATTTTTCGAAAACAAAAACGACTTATGTGATATAAATAACAATGTCATTGTCTATCAAGTCAAAAGCGGCAACACTAGTGAATTAAAAGGCTATGTCCAAGAAGGCATTTGCATGTATTAAAAAGGAGCGATTTTTAAATGGGTTTGTTTGATAAATTAAAAAAAATAATTAGCAAAAAAGAAGAAACAACAGCCAAAGAAACTTTAGAAACTTATGATAAAGGGTTAGAGAAAACTAGAGATGAGTTTGTTTCTAAATTAAATCTTTTAGGAATTAAATATACCAAAGTAAATGAAGAATACTTTGAAGAACTAGAAAACTTACTTATTATGGCTGATATAGGTGTTAATACCGTTTTTAAATTTATGGATGCCATTCGTGCCAGAGTAAAAAGTGAATCAATTACCGATACAGCTGAACTTCAAGAAATTATTGTTGATGAACTTTTCATTTTATATGTTAATAATGAATCTTTATCCGATAAAATAAATTTTGCTAGTTCTGGGCCAACCGTTATTTTAATGGTCGGTGTAAATGGGGTTGGTAAGACCACCACAATTGCTAAATTAGCCTATAAATATAAACAAGAAGGCAAAAAAGTGATGATGATAGCCGCCGATACTTTTAGAGCTGGAGCTGTTGCCCAATTAGAAGAATGGGCTACCAGAACCGAATCTTTATTTTATGGTAGTGAAAATACTGATCCTTCAGGCGTTATTTATGATGGCCTTGAAATAGCCAAAAAAGAAAACGTTGATTTAGTTTTTATCGATACGGCAGGAAGACTTCAAAACAAAGTTAATTTAATGAAAGAATTAGAAAAAATGAACCGTGTTATTGGTAAGATTATTCCTGATGCTCCCCATGAAACTCTTTTAGTTATTGATGCAACAACTGGCCAAAATGGTATTGTTCAAGCTGAAAGTTTTAAAGAAATAACTAAAATTACGGGAATTGTTTTAACTAAATTAGATGGAACAGCTAAAGGGGGAATAGTCTTAGCCATTAAAGAAAACGTTGGTATTCCGGTAAAATTCATTGGCCTAGGTGAAAAAATGACTGACTTAAAAGTTTTTGATATTGAATCATACATCTATGGCTTATTTAAGGATATGATATAATATGGATAAATTCCTTTATTTTAATGAACTTTTTTCTTTATATGGCAAGTTATTAACCAAAAACGAACAAAATATTTTTTCATTATATTATGAAGAAAACTTGTCTTTACAAGAAATTGCTGATAATATAGGTATTTCTAAAAGCGCGGTTGGTAATACAGTAAAAACAGTTGAAACTAAACTTACTAAGTATGAAACAACCTTAAGACTTTTAGCTAAAACAAAAATTTTAGAAAAAGTTGTTAATGAAAATATCGACGCCAAGACTAAAGCTGAAATATTAAAAATGTTAGAGGGAAGGTGACATCATGTTTGAATACATGGGAGATAGACTAAGTAAGGCCATCAAAAATATTCGCGGCATGGGCAAAATTACTGAAGAAAACATTAATGATGCAATGCGTGAGATAAGAATGGCTTTATTAGAAGCCGACGTAAACTATCAAGTTGTTAAAGAGTTTGTTAATAACGTCAAAGAAAAAGCCTTAGGCTTAGATGTTGGCAAAAACTTAAAACCCGATGAATTATTTATTAAACTTGTTAAAGATGAATTAATCAATCTTTTAGGTAGTGAAGTAGCGCCCCTAGAAACCAAAAAATACCCAACTATTTTAATGCTTGTTGGTTTACAAGGCTCTGGTAAAACAACAACAGCGGGAAAACTAGCGAACTACTTACGAAAAAAAGAAAGCAAGCATCCTTTACTTGTTGCCTGTGATATTTATCGGCCAGCTGCCATAGAACAATTAAAAGATATAGGTAAAAGTCTAAATATTCCTGTTTTTGAAGAAGGAAAAAAAGAAGTTGTTGCCATTGTTAAAGATGCTTTAGAATATGCTAAAGAAAATAAAAATGATTATATTATCATTGATACTGCAGGTAGACTTCATATTGATGAAAACTTAATGGCCGAATTAAAAAACATTCAAGAATTTGCTCATCCTGATGAAGTCCTTTTAGTTATTGATGCTATGATGGGGCAAGATGCGATTCATGTTATCGAAGGCTTTAATAACGCCCTTCATCTAACGGGTTGTATCTTAACTAAGCTCGATGGTAATACCAAAGGTGGTGTTGCCTTATCCGTAAGACACTTAACTAACGTTCCGATTAAGTTTGTTGGTGATTCGGAAAAATTAGATGGTTTATCCATGTTTTACCCTGAAAGAATGGCTGAACGAATTCTAGATATGGGTGACATTATGGGCATTGCCGAAAAAGTTGAAGACATCATTTCGGAAACAGAAGCCAAAGACCAAATGAAAAAAATGCAATCCGGTAAATACGATTTAGAAGATTTTTTAACTAATTTAAAACAAATAAAAAAATTAGGACCATTAGAAACTCTTCTTAAAATGTTACCACAAGCCAGAAAAATGGGATTAAACAATGTCCAAATAGATCCCAAACAAATGGCTCATGTTGAAGCAATCATCCAATCAATGACTCCTTATGAAAGAAAACATCCTGAGATTTTAAAAGCAACTCGTAAACAACGAATTGCAAAAGGCTCAGGCCGCAGTGTTGAAGAGGTAAACCGTTTGTTAAATCAATTTGAACAAATGAAAAAAATGATGAAAATGATGCAAAACGGCAATATGAAAATGCCATTTTAAAAAGAAGGTGTGAAATGAAAAAGGTTTGTTATTTATTAAGTATAATGTTTTTAATGTTTTTTCAAGTTCTATCAGTAAATGCTGCTAGTTTGAAAAACAATTCTTATTGTGAAGAAAAGTTGGATGCTGATAAAGAAGCTGTTCAAGTTTGTTATTTTGTTTTTGATGTAGATGGCACAGTTAAATATAATCAAAACTCGTTAAAATTAACTTTAGAAAATGTTACTATCAAAAGTATTGAAACTTCCGGCAATTGGACATATAAAAAACAAAATGATAATTTATATACTTTTGAAACAAGC
Organism: uncultured Bacilli bacterium; assembly: GCA_944336815.1. GTDB lineage: Bacteria > Bacillota_I > Bacilli_A > RF39 > UBA660 > Ventrenecus. The sequence continues at coordinate 4,671 of CALVLG010000058.1, forward strand.
AGTCCAACATTAACAGGACATGTTGAAATGGCCACGATTGTTTTTAGGAAAGTTGATTCTGCCCAAGAATGTTCCATTAAATATGAGTGTGATTGGCAACAAATAGATCGTAGTTGTAGTATATATGCCGGTAATTACTACGGTCCAGATGGAAACATTATCTCGGCAATTGAATATGAAAAAATGTGTTTAAAAACCACTTGTAAAGACTACGGTGATGGATCGTATTCCGATAAAAATGGTAATCTAGTTAGTAAAGAAGAATATGAAAAACAATGTTTGCCTCATTATTGCGAAGTAATTGATAATACTTATTTTGGCCAAGATGGAACCGTAGTTACCAAAGAAGAATTTCAAAAGCAATGTGAAGAAGAACCTAAATATTATTGCTCAATTATAGATAATAAATATTATGGTTTAAATGGCACACTTGTTGATTATCTAACATATTTAAAAGAGTGTGCAAAACCAGTTTGCTATGCTTATGGCGATGGTACATATTCTGATAAAAATGGTAATCTTGTTAGTAAAGAAGAATATGAAAAACAATGTCAACCACATTACTGTGAAGTAATTGATGATACTTATTTTGGCAAAGACGGAACTATTGTTGATAAAGAAACATATTTAAAAGAATGCGAAGAAAACAAAAATTATTGTCAAATCGTCGATGGTATTTACTATGACAAAGAAGGCAATGAAGTAAGTCAAATAGAGTATGAAAAGCAATGCTTAGCGCATTACTGTGAAATATTATCTGACGGGACTTATTATGGCAAAAATGGTAATATTGTTACAGAAGAAGTTTATAAAAGTGAATGTGAAGCCCTAATTATTCCTCACTATTGTGAAGTAATTAATGGTACATACTATGATGTAAACGGTAATGTAGTTTCTAAAGAACAATACGAAATATCTTGCCATCCAGAAATAGAAAATCCTCAAACCGGTGTCGCGGGAATATCTTTGTTTTTTGTGGTTCTAGGTTTAGCTACCGGTATATTAGGCTATGCTTATACTAAAAAGAATAATAAAATATATCACATTTAATATGAAAAAAGCCCAGTACAAGGCTTTTTTTTGTCATATTCTAAAATAGAAAGGATTGACGTATTTATGTTAAAAAATAAGGAATGTGATCGCGACAATTTCGCGGTAAACTACCAAAGTACTTGTAGTTGTACAAACGACGCTTGTATGCCAGC
>CALVLG010000059.1 GCA_944336815.1 uncultured Bacilli bacterium
CGTTTTAATATTAGCTAGCATTTTAGGAAGTATGGTTGGAATTAATAAAAAGCAAGATTAAGATGGAGTTAGGACAAGGCGGAAACTAATCCAAGAAGCTAACCGGCCATACTCGTTGCTAAACGAAAACATTCCGGCATCTAGTCCATCAGCAAAATTTCCTCCTCGTTTAAACCAAGGTGTCGAAGAATTTATAAAATAAGCAAAATCGTCATGCAAGCCACTTATATTTCTTGTTTGATTTAAAAAAGTAGTATTTGCAAATGGCCCCATCTCACCAGTAGCATCACCTAATATTCTTCTTTGGTATTGTAGATTGGTTGTACTTGCTAAAACGCTATTTGGATAGGATACATTACAGCTTTTATCATTACAATAACGATTGCATTCTTCATTTGTTCCAGTATATCACATGTTGGTTCATTATTGGCTTGGTATCCATACAAAATATTATACCAAAAAAAGAGACCTTTTTAAAGTCTCATTTTACTTCTACAAAACTATATTCATTGTCTGTTTTTAAAACATAAGAGTCATGCGAATAATAACGTTTAGTTTGGGGATTAACTTCATCTTTAACATAGCCTTCTTTAATTAAATCACCAAGCAAAATTTTATCTTCCGTACAAACTCCATCCCACACGCACTCTTTTGCCCCTTCAATGAACTTTTTTTCTACCACTAAAAAACTACGCTCTAAATGAATAGCATTTATTTTATAAATAGTAAGACCAATTATTAATAACAATGATATTAAAATCGTTAATATAACCCAATTTTGCTTATTTAAAATCTTCTCCATAGTACTCCTTTAAAAACTCATCCCGAAATTCTAACAACCTTTCTTCTTTAATTGCCATACGTATATCTTCCATTAAAGAAACTAAAAAACGAATATTATGAATTGATAAAAGTCTAGCCCCAAAAGTTTCATTTGCATTAATTAAATGTTTAATATAGGCTTTTGTATAATGCTTACATGCATAGCAATCACACTCGTCACTTATTGGGGTAAAATCTGTTTTATATTGAGCATTTTTTAAATTAATTTTACCTTTTTTTGTTAAAGCATGACCATGTCTTGCTAACCTTGTTGGCGAAACACAATCAAAAAGATCAATTCCTCTTATAACCCCTTCAATTAAATCAATTGGTTCGCCTATTCCCATCGCATATCTTAACTTATCTTCGGGTAAATAATCAGTCGAATAATCAAAGGCTTTATACATATCTTCTTTTGACTCATGATCATTTGCAACCCCACCAATTGAATAACCATCAAAACCAATTTTTTGCAATTCTAACGCACTAAATTTTCTTAAATCTTGATAAGCTCCCCCTTGGCATATTCCAAATAATAAAGCATCTTTACCTTTAAATACATCTTTCCCTCTTTTAGCCCAACGTAATGTTCTTTCTACACTTTGTTTTAAATATTCATAAGAAGCACTAGCAGGCGGACATTCATCAAAACTCATGATAATATCACTTCCCAAGTTTTCTTGAATTTGGATACTTTTTTCAGGCGTCAAAAACAAACTATCCCCATTATATTGATTTTTAAAATGAACTCCTTCTTCACTAATATCTTTTGGTTTTGCCAGTGAAAAAACTTGAAAACCACCAGAATCAGTTAAAATTGGCCCATCATAATTCATAAATTTATGTAACCCACCAGCCATTTTAACCACTTCATCACCTGGTTTTAACCATAAATGATAAGTATTAGCTAAAATAATGCCGGCTTTCGTTTCTTTTACTTCTTCGGGACTCAACGTTTTTACACTCGCCTGCGTTCCAACTGGCATAAACATTGGCGTTTCATATTCTTTACCATTGTAAGTAATCTTCCCATAACGGGCTTTTGTTTTTTTATCTTTTTGCCATACTTTAAATTCAACCATCTTTTTCAACTCCCTAAACTATAGAAATTATATCATAAAAAAGCAATTTTTAACCAAAAGAAAAAAACAATTTTCATTGTTTTAAATCCATACCCCATAAGTAATCGCCGCCATAGCTAGAAGTAGCCCCACGACATAAAAAAGTTTAACAATATCATTTTCACTCCAACCAAGTTGTTCAAAGTGGTGATGTAATGGCGCCATTTTAAATACTTTCCGATTGAATTTTCGAATAGCGATAATTTGAATTAAACTTGATAGGGTTTCAATTACAAACACACCACCTATAACAGCTAAGGAAAGTTCATGTCTTGTTACCACACAAATTGCCGCCATCGTTGCGCCCAAAGATAAACTTCCTAAATCACCCATAAATACACGGGCCGGATGGGTATTAAATAGCAAAAAGCCAAGCAAAGCCCCCACTAAAACAAAACAGAAAATAGCGACTTCTTGATAGCCTTCCATCCAAGTTGTATTCCAAGTAATAATTCCTAAAGCAACGAAAGCAATCACACTTAAACCACCACATAAACCGTCTAAGCCATCTGTTATATTAACAGCATTACTACTACCAACTAGTAAAAACAAAATAAATAACCCAAACGTCCACCCCATTGGAATGGCAATATTTAAAGATGTAATATCAATAATTGGCTGACCACCATTTTTCATAAAAATATAAAAGAAAATTAACGCAATAATCATTTGCAGTAAAAACTTAGTTGAAATCCTTAGGCCTTGATTATTATGATACCTTACTTTTAACCAATCATCAATAAAACCTAATATAGCATAAGAAATAAAAACTAGTAAGACAATCGTTAAATTGTGATTCATTTGAATACTACCGCGTAAGTACAATAAAAACAAAGTAATTAAAACCGGAAAAATAAAAATAATCCCGCCCATTGTTGGTGTACCTTCTTTTTTTAAATGACGTTCACCAATCAATTGACTTACATGTTGTCCAAAATGCAGTTTTTTTAAAAAAGGGATAAAAATTAGGCCACAAATAATTGCAAAGATAAACCCAAGCATCATGGCCAAAGCGGTTTTCGCAAGTATTAACATAATCCCACCTACCTGTCCTTATTATACAATATTTTTACTAAATTCCTGTAATTTTTTTGTTTTTTGACAACGAATAGACATTTACCCCAGTAATATTTTAATCGTTCCCCCATCTTTCACATAACTTTTAGCTTCAGGACTTTGATATATAACCGTATTCCCACTTCCGGCATATTCTAGTAAATAACCTTTTAATTCTTTTTTAGCTTCATCAACTGTTTTTCCAACCACATTAGGTATTTGATGATATTTTACATCCATCCAATTATATTCTTTAGCTATACCTTCTGTACTACTATTTATACCCAAAATAGGAATCGCGGCTTCTAAAATGCTTCTTGCCACCGGCGCAGCCACCGTCCCACCATATTGAACCGCATTTACTGGGTGATCAATTGCCACATACACCACAATTTCTGGATCATCAGCCGGCATAAAACCAATAAAAGACAAAATGTAATTACCAGCCACATAATGGCCATCTTCTACTTTTTGAGCCGTTCCAGTTTTTCCCCCAACACGGTAATTTTCAATATAAGCATTTCTACCACTACCATTAGCTACCACGCTTTCTAAGGCAAAGCGAACTAACTTAGAAGACTCTTCACTAATAACATTACCCACACTAGTTGCTTCTTTTTTATAAATAACACTATTAGTTTCCGGTTCTAAAATTTCTTTAACTAAAAAAGGTTCATACAAAGTCCCGCCATTTACAGCCGCCGAAACTGCCCGTACTTGCTGAAGCGGTGTTACACTTATCCCTTGTCCAAAACTAGTTGTCGCTAACTCAACCGGCCCCATTTTACTTGGACTAAACAAAATTCCACTTGCTTCCCCATTCAAATCAATCCCCGTCTTACTCCCAAAACCAAATTTCGTAATGTAATTCATTAAGCGATTAGTCCCAAGTTTCTGCCCAAGCGTCACAAAACCAGGATTGCAGCTATTTTCAACGACGTTTAAATACGTTTGGGCCCCATGTCCTCCACTTTTCCAACAATGAATCGTGGCCCCTTCAACATGTATACTCCCTGAATCATAATAAGTATCTTCAAACAAATTTACCGTTTTTTCTTCAATACTACTAGCTAACGTAACAATTTTAAAAGTCGAACCTGGCTCATAAGTCATCCAAATAGGCAAATTACGATTAATCGTTTCCGTATCATAATCTTGATAATTATTAGGATCAAAACTAGGTCGACTAGCCATCGCCAAAATCTCACCTGTTTTAGGATCCATCGCCATAATAAGGGCATGCTCCGGCATATATTTACTCATTATATTATCAAGCTCACGTTCAGCCGCCAATTGTAAATCTAAATCAATTGTTAGCTGTAAATTCATACCATTTTGTGGCTCTTCATAAACTTCACTTAACTCCAATCTATTTCCCTTACCATCCGAAAAATACATAATGGAACCATTTTCCCCGGTTAAATATTCATCATAAGTAAGTTCTAACCCCGATAACCCTTGATTATCAATCCCAACATATCCTAATACGTGCGCAAGAAGATTACCATACGGATAATATCGTTTAATTTCATTAACTAAATAAACCCCATCATATTCAAGTGCTTCAATTTGACTAGCCACATCATAAGAAAGTTGTCTACCTTCCGGGTGAACACGCTCAATACTAGTCTTTTTAGAAACATGCTTTAACATATCCTCATAATCACTTTGTAAAATATCACTTAAATCTTTAGCCACTTGTTCTTTATTTTGAATTTGATTTGGAATCACAACCAAAGAAGTAGTCGTTAAATTGGTTGCTAAAACTTTCCCATTTCGGTCATATATTTCCCCTCTATCAGCCCCAATTGGTAGCTTTCTACTCCATAAAGATTTAGCAAGCGTACTAAGTTTATCATATTGAAAAACTTGAATATAAAAGACTCTTAAAATAATCACGATACAAATAACTAAAACCACAATAAAAAAGAACCGAATTCTCGTATGAATATGGGAAAAAAACATAGAATCACCTAGTAAATTCTATGTCTTAAAGTCCAAAATAAAAACCATCTTAACTAATAAATTTATAAAACAAAAACTTTTTCCCCATCATTCACAACCCCAAAAAGAATACTACCTTTTGTGCCAGAATATTTAAAATAAATTTCTAATAAATACACGCCTTCATCACCAATATAAGAAGTAAAGTCATTATTAACTTCCCCTTCATAAATAACTGTATATTCTTTATAAGGCGAAGATACAATACTATTTTCCCCTCGGTAATAACTACGAGACAAATAATCGTTACTAATCGAATAAGTATATTTATCTTCATAGTCAAATTTTAAAATTTGCATTTTATAATATGTTGTATCTGTATTTAGATATTTAAACTGAGAATTTTGATCACAAGATATTGGATATTGATGCTCGTCCCCATTTCTATAACATGTATAAGATTGAACAGCAAACGAATAAGTATCATTAGTAATATCACTATCATCTTCTATATTTTCAAAATAAACATAAGAATTACCATTTTGAATTTCAAAAAGCACTGGAATAATAGTCGTATTAGCTATTTTTTCTCGCACCGTAACTTTTTGATCATTAACTCTCACATCATATAATCTTAACTCTTTTTTAGCAATAAACATAAAACTAAAAGGGCCATAAAAAAGAAAAAAGATACCTAACAAAACAATTAAAACAAGCAAGAAAAATCTTTTTTTATGTTTCTTTTTTAATGTTCTAGAAGTTTCTAACGAAGAAGCCATAAATTCATTTAAAGATTTTTGTTGTT
>CALVLG010000060.1 GCA_944336815.1 uncultured Bacilli bacterium
GAAATCGTTGATCAAAGAGTCAATTATTTAACAAATAAGAAAAAAGAACTTGAACAAGAAATTCTTTTGTTGCGAGACACGATTAAAAAAATGGATGTTGAAGAAATAAAACAATTACTAGAAGCTGTTTCATTAGCTAAAAAAACAAGAGAACAATTAAAAGACGATATGAAAGAATATCAACAAGTTATTGAAGCAAACAAAGAATTTAAAACGCCAAAGAAAGAAGCAAGCCTTCGAGCTGCTTACAAGAAAAAAGAAGAAGAATATAACTTTGTTGATAAAATAGTCTTATCGTTTGAAAAAGACTTAGAAGGTTTAGTTTTAAATTCAAGTAAATTAGAAGAACAAGACTTAGTTTCTTTAGAAGAACAAATAAAAGAAATAGATAAAGAAATAAAAGAACTAAAAAAAGCCGAAATGATGCGGATTCAAACAAAAGATATTTTGGCTGTAGAAAAAGATAAAGAAACATTAAAAGAATTAAATGATGATGTTGAACATATTAAACAAAGACAAAAATACAATCAAAAGCCAAGTGAAATTTTTGATGAAATCGAGTTATCAATTGGTTCAATCAATACCTTGCCAGAAAATAAGGAAGAACCTAAAGAAGATTACGTTGACTTAAATGATTACCGTATTTCTTTAAATCCAGAAGAAGCAACAGAAGAAGTTCCTAGTGTAACTAATGAAGCAGAGATTACCCTTGAACCTCCTAAAGTTGAACCTCCTAAAGAGGAAGTCATTGAAGAGATTCCTGAACCGGTAATTCTTGAAGAAACAGAAGAACTATCTTTACCTGAAGAGCCAGAAATTATAATTTCTGATGTTTCTAAAGTAGAAGAAAAACCTGTTAAAAGTGCTGATAACGAACGCTTCAAAGTTATATCAGTTGAACCATTAGACATTGCCGAACCTCCTAAAGCAGAAGAAAATAAACCAATTGAAACTAATCTTCCTGAAGATGAATATATAAGTTTTAATAATTTACTAGAGGAGGATGAAACAAATGAAAATTCAAACTAATTCAATCATTACTTTATCTAATGACGAAAAATATATGGTTTTAAATGAAGCAGTTTATGAAAATAATCATTATTATTTAGTCATGGGTGTAGATGAAAATAAAGAAATTATTTCTTCGAAAGTAGCTATCTTAAAAGAAGAAATTGAAAATAATGATGTATATGTTTCTAAAGTTAAAGATTCGAAAATAATTTTAGAACTAACGAAAGTATTGAAAAGTCAAATGTAAAAATTTGGCTTTTTTATTTACATTTTATTTTGAAAATTGTATAATAAAAAACGTAGTAAGGAGGAAAAATAATGGAATTAAAAGGAAGTAAAACTGAAGCAAACTTGATGGCTGCTTTTGCTGGTGAAAGTCAAGCTCATACAAAATATAAATATTATGCTTCACAAGCAAAGAAAGATGGTTATGAACAAATTGCAGCTATTTTTGAAGAAACAGCAAATAATGAAAAAGAACATGCTAAATTATGGTTTAAACAATTACATGGTGGCTCTGTTCCTGATACAATAACAAACTTAAAAGATGCTGCTAATGGTGAAAACTATGAATGGACAGACATGTATAAAAATTTTGCTGAAGTTGCTCGTGAAGAAGGATTTGAAGAAATTGCTTATCTTTTCGAAGGTGTAGCCAAAATCGAAAAATCACATGAAGAACGTTATCTAAAACTTGTTGGTAATATTGAAGATAATTTAGTATTCCAAAGAGGCGAAGATAAAGTTTGGATTTGCCGTAACTGCGGACATATTTATGTTGGTCAAAATGCTCCAGCAGTTTGTCCAATTTGTAAACATCCACAAAGTTTCATGGAAATTAAAGCGGAAAATTATTAAGAGGGAAGTAGAAATACTTCTTTTTTTATGCTAAGATATACGTATAGAATCGAGGATAATATGACAAGTTTAAATAAAGCCCAAAAAAAGGTTATAATTATTGGTGTTTTTGTCTTGCTGTTAGTTATAATAAGCGGGGGCTTTTTACTTTTTTATAAGCCTAATGAAACAACTGAAGAACCATTATTAGATAACGAAATAATTAAAGAAATAGAGCCTTCAGAAGCCGAAGAAATGTATGATACTTTAACTGAAGAATGTCAAGGGGCTTTAGTATGGAACTTAGCGGTTGGCGAGGTAATTGAAATAAATAATTTAGAAAGCATGAATGCTTGTCACAATGATAATTATTATTCCAAAATGATCGGTTATACATATAATGACATCGGCGTAGTTATCCACGTCAATGTTTTAGAAAGAAAAGAAAATAGTCTCTATAAATTAGATAATACATATATTGGTGAATATACTGCTGAAACAATCGACGCTTCATTAGAGCAAGGTACAACTTATGAATATGTTTTTGAAAATCAAGAAAATGGTTATCAACTAGTTTCGGTAAAATTAATGGAAGTAGTTGGAAATTAAAAAAATATTAATTAAATAATATAAAGAGGAATGGGTATGAAGAAAAAATATTGCCTTTTATTATTTGTTTTATCTGGGTTAATTATTAGTCTTTTAGGTGTTAGTTTTGCTGTTTGGTTTTATTCTTCTACGCAAAAAGATTTTAATACTTTAGGGAGTAAATGTTTTGAACTTGTCTTGACAAATGAAAGCGAAGCAATAAACTTAGATAAAGCGTATCCTATATCTGATCAAGAAGGTCTAGCTTTAACAGGCTATTCTTTTACCATCAAAAATACATGTAATACCATCGCGGCTTATGAAGTTAACTTAGAAGATATTATTCCGACAGCTTTAAAAAGATTAAATAGTTCTTATATCAAAGTTTCAATCAATGATGGCACGCCGGAAAAATTAACTGATTTACCCCAAAATGTTCCAAGTATAGATGGAGCTGATGCTTCTTATGCTTTAACAACTGGCTCTTTAAAACCAGAAGAAGAAGTAAATTACACTGTTAAACTATGGATAGCTGAAGATACACCAGTTGTTGAAGCTGCCATGGATGCGACTTTTGAAAGTAAAGTGAGTATAAGTGCTGGCTACATCGAAAATACGGAAAACGAAATAAGTCTTAGCTATGAAAGTCAAACTACTGTCGTTAATAATGCCCAAGAAGAGATAATTGTTAAAGGGGAAAGTAAGAACTATAATTTAACCGAATATAGTTTAGACAATAGTCGTTGGACTAGAATTGAAACTCCAAGTAAAGCAGTCGAAATCCCTTATACATTCAAAGAAGAAGGAACATATACTTTCTATGTTAAAGATGAAATGGGCAATATCAATAGTCTTAACTTTGAAACAACAAAGCTAGATCAAACCGCTCCAAGTATTAATATTGAAGAAGTAAATAATTATAGTCATGTAGCCTTAACTATTACTTTAACCGAAGAAAAAAGCCCACAGCTTTACTATGCCATTACTACCACTAAAGAAGAGCCTACTATTTGGCAAGAATATAACGGTTTTATTTCTTATGATGTAACCGAAAATAATATGCCATATTATATCTGGGTTAAGGACGGATCATCAAATCAAACTTATCAAGTTTATCAAACTGATTTAATAGATACTATAGCACCGCAAGTAAACTATCAGGTTTTAACAAGTGAGGCTGGATCAAACAATTGGTATAAAAATTTAACCTTACAAGCTACAATGACAGATGAAGCAAGTGGCGTTGCCAATGCTAAATATTGTTTTACAACATCTACTACATGCGAGCCAAATATAGTTTTAACTTTACAAGATAATGTAGCAACCATCCCGTTCCAAACAAATACTAAAGCTCAAAGGGTATGTATTAATGTCACTGACCATGTTGGTAATGCCAATACTGTTTGTAGTGATGCTTATCAAGTAGATCAAACTGATCCAGTCGCTAAAATAAGTGCCAGTTCTAGGGGCGGGGCAATCACAATAAATGCCAGTGGCTCTAATGATGCCGAAAGTGGTATTGCCCTATATCAATATAGTAAAGATAACCAAACGTGGTATAGTAGTACCCAAAACAGCTATACATTTACGGGCTTTGCAGATGGAACTTATACTGTTTATTTAAAAGTTACAGATAACGTTGGCCGAACCAGTAGTGTTGTAAGTACGAATGCCGTTGTTGCTTATGAAAAAGTATATATTGCTGCAAGCGGAAATGATTCAAGTGGTAATGGTTCATCTTCTAAACCATACGCTTCAGTTACGAAAGCTTACCAGGAAGTAAAAAATGGTGGTTCCATAATTCTTCTATCAGACATCGTTTCAAATTCGCAAATAAGTTTAAATATAGCTAACAAAACAATTAATTTAACAAGCGATACAGGAACTTATACCCTTTCTAGAACAATGGCTGCCAATCTTATAAATATTGGCTCATCAAACACTTTAAATTTAAGTAACATTAAAATAGACGGTGGTGGCGTTGATACAGGTATCGGAGTTGTGGCCGTTCAATATGGTACGACTTTAAACATAAATCAAGGTACTACCATCATTGAAAATGGTCCAAATGCTGGTGGAAGAGGTGTTGATAACTCTGGTGGTCATCTCGTATTGAATGCCGGTTCAATTATATCAAATTTAGGTAATGCCATAATTGGCAGTGGCGTTTTTGATATTAAGGATGGTATCGTTTATAACGAAACAACAAAGGATGGTTATCCGGCAGTTTATTTATGGGATGGAACATTTAATGTTTTAGGTGGAAATATCGAAGGTCGCGGTCTATCACCAGCTATTTATGCCGACGGCGGAGCTCTAAATGTAAGCGGGGGAACAATGACATCAAACGCTAACACAATATATATTAGAGATGCTAATAATATGCCAACCGTAAATATATCAAATGGTACAATTTCTTCAACCGAAGATTCGGCTTTTTATAATATAGCTCCTGCAACCATAACCGGTGGTACTTTCACAGCTAGTAACTCAAATACAATCATAAATGGCAAAGAAGGTCAACTGACTATTGATGGCACACCTGTGTTAACAAACACCTCTGAAAGTTATCCTACTTTATATAATTACGGAACTGTTGAAATTAAAAATGGCACCTTCACTTCACCAGAAAGCTATGCTTTATATAATTATGGAAATGCAACAATTACCGGTGGTAGTTTTTCTTCATCAAATTTTCATACTATATATAATCGTTCAAGTTCTACAATGACTATATCTGGTGGAAAAATCACAGCACTAAACTACCGGGCCGTTTATAACAGTGGTAGTTTGACTCTAAGCGGTAGTCCTTATATCGAAAATAATAGTTCAAAATATCCAACTATTTATAATATTGGTAGTAGTGCTACTTTTAACAATAATGCTCCAAATGCTACAATTAAAAACCTTGGCGGTGGGCCAACTACAAATTAAGATGACAAATATAAAATGGCTATAGATATTGGTAAAGAGATATTAAAATTAAATGAAAATAATAACACAGGCACTTGATATAATTTACTTGCTTTATATGCTTTGCTAGAAGATGAAACTTCTTTATTAGATTTATATAGCAATATTTTCAACACTGTCAAGATATTTTTCTCTTGGTAGTTAAGCATACTTTGCAATTTATGATTTTTAATTATATCTTAGCTAATTCTAAAAAATAGATATTTACTTGTTTTTAAAAATAGAAAGTGTTAAAATACATTTATGTAAACGAAGAAAGTATCTTAAGTAGTTTATTT
>CALVLG010000061.1 GCA_944336815.1 uncultured Bacilli bacterium
AAAAATAATTTTAAACAAACCTTATTTTAGAGCCTGGAGGTATGAAGATGGTTAAACAACAAAATATTCGTAACTTTTCTATTATTGCCCATATAGACCATGGTAAAAGTACACTTGCTGACCGTATTTTAGAAAAAACGGGGGCCATCAGTGCGCGAGAAATGGTTAGTCAAGTTTTAGATAATATGGATTTAGAACGAGAAAGAGGCATTACCATTAAATTAAATGCTGTCTCTCTTAAATATACTTATAATAATGAAGAATACATCTTAAACTTAATTGATACCCCAGGTCATGTCGATTTTTCTTATGAAGTAAGTAGAAGCCTAGCGGCATGTGAGGGTGCAATACTAATTGTTGACGCCACCCAAGGAATAGAAGCTCAAACATTAGCCAATCTTTACTTAGCTTTAGAAAATGACCTCACTATTATTCCGATTATAAATAAAATTGACTTGCCAAACGCGAACGTTTCTAAAGTCAAAGAAGAACTAAAAAACGTTTTAGGTTTTAAAGAAGAAGAAATTTTGCTTTGCAGTGGCAAGACAGGTGAAGGGGTTGAAAAACTAATTGCCGAAATTATTCAAAAAGTCCCAGCTCCTCATATTAACAACGCGGCCCCTTTACGGGCTTTGATTTTTGACTCTTATTTTGATCCTTATAAAGGCGTCGTAGCTTTAATAAAAGTTGTTGATGGGACACTAAAGTTAAATGACGAAATCTATTTAATGGCTACCCAAACTAGTTTTAATGTTACCGAACTAGGTGTTAGAACGCCAAAAGAAAAACAATTAGATAAACTTGTCTGTGGTGATGTTGGTTATTTATGCGCGGCCATTAAAGATATATCAAGCATTCATGTTGGAGATACGATAACTTTAAATAACAATAAAGCTAAAACGCCAATTAAAGGCTATAAGCCAATGAAACCAATGGTATACTCCGGTATTTTCCCAGTTGAGCCAAATAAATACGAAGCCTTAAAAGAAGCTTTTCTTAAATTAAAATTAAATGATGCTGCTTTAACAATCGAACCAGAAGTAAGTGATGCCCTAGGTTTTGGCTTTCGAGTTGGTTTTTTAGGCCTTTTACACATGGATATTATTAAAACTCGCTTAGAACGCGAATTTAATTTAAGCGTTATTGTCACTAGTCCAAGTGTTATTTATAAAGTAACCCTTACTAATGGCGAGACAAAAGAGATTGATAGTCCAAATAAAATGCCTGAAGCCGTTAAAATAAAAGAAGTGTTAGAGCCATACATCTATACTAACATAATCGTCCCAAGTTCTTACATCGGTGCCATTATGGAACTTTGCCAAAATAAGCGTGGGATATACAAAAACATGGAATATATTGATCAAGAACGGGTTAATATTCATTATGAAATGCCTTTATCAGAAGTAGTATATGACTTTTTTGATAAATTAAAAAGTACAACTAAAGGCTATGCTTCCTTTGATTATGAAGTGTGTGGCTACTTACCAAGTCAATTAGTTAAAATGAATATTATGCTTAATGGTAAAATTGTTGATGCTTTATCGCTTATTGTTCATAAAGATTTTGCTTACCCTCGTGGCAGAGCAATCGTTAAAAAACTACGCGCAGAAATACCTCGAGGCTTGTTTCAAATTCCAATTCAAGCCAGTATTGGGTCAAAAGTAATTGCCCGGGAAGATATTCCAGCCATGAAAAAAAATGTTTTAGCTAAATGTTATGGTGGCGACATTACAAGAAAAAGAAAACTATTAGAAAAACAAAAAGAAGGTAAGAAAAGAATGAAAACAGTTGGTAATGTTGAAATACCAGCTGAAGCCTTTTTATCTGTATTAAGTGGGAGTGATGATTAATGGCCAGAACCAATTATAATTTAACTGATGAAGAAGTAAAAGAAAGAGTTTTCCAAGTTGCTGACTATATTATTAGTACGGGTAGTTCAACTAGAAAAACGGCTAAATACTTTACCGAACATTATTTTGCCATTAGTAATGCTACCGTTCATGAATATCTTCACAAAAGACTACCTAAACTAGATGCCGAACGTTACCAAAAAGTAATGAAAATTATAGAGTTAAATACCCCTAAAACTATTGAAGATGCTGAAACAAAGATTCGTATTTATCAAGCCGCTTCCTTAATCCTTCAAGATTATAGTATCGATGAGATAGTCGAAGTCCTCCATTCAACTTATGATATTATTTATGATGATTTAACTTCTAGACTACCAAAATTAGATGTTAAAATCGCTGAAGATGTGAAAAAGAAATTATTAGAACATCGTCTTCAAAATCTGCCTCAATATAAAGATAATATTCCTGCTTCTTTTTTCACCCCTAAAGGAAATATAAAAAAATGAAAGCTGTCTATATTCATATCCCATTTTGCAAAAGCATTTGTTCATACTGTGATTTTTGCAAAATGTTTTACTATCAACCTTGGGCGGCTAAATACGTTATGAAACTTCGCGAAGAAATAGAAGATTTATATAATGGCGAGACTATTAAAAGCATTTATATTGGTGGTGGATCACCTTCAGTTTTAACCATTAAAGAAATCACTTATTTATTAAAAACAACTAAAACATTTAATCTTTCTTCTAACTATGAATTTACTTTTGAATGTAATCTAAACGATATTACTGAAGAATTACTTTTAACTTTAAAACAATATGGGGTTAATCGTTTAAGTATTGGCATTCAAAGTTTTAACGAAGATAATCTTGGTTTTTTAGGCCGTGAGCATACTTTTGATGAAGCCAAAACTAAAATGGTTTTAATGCGTAAGCTAGGGTTTAATAACGTAAATTTAGATCTTATCTATGCTATCCCCGGTGAAACAATCAAAACGTTAAAAGAAGATTTAAAACTCTTTTTAAAACTAGAGCCAGACCATCTAAGTACGTATAGTTTAATGATTGAACCGCATACCCTTTTATGGTTAAAAGGAATAAGACCAATTAAAGAAGAAGAGGATGCCTTAATGTATGAAACAATCTGTAAATTTTTAAAGAAAAACGGCTATACCCATTACGAAGTAAGTAATTTTGCTAAAAAAGGTCATGAATCAAAACATAATTTAGTCTATTGGCATAATGAAGAATATTATGGTTTTGGTTTATCTGCTTCTGGCTATATAGATAACATACGTTATACAAATACCAAAAATTTAACTAAATATTTCCAAGGTAACTACCGCCATACGGAAGAAATATTAGGCGTAAAAGACAAAATGGATAATGAAATGATGCTTAGACTTCGCCTATTAAAAGGAATTAATAAAGAAGCTTTTGAACAAAAATACCATGTTAAAATGGAAAGCGTATACCCAATTAAACCATTATTAAAAAACAAAGATCTCGTTTTAAAAGATGGTTACATCTTTATTCCCGAAGACAAAATCTATATTATGAATGAAATTCTTTTAAAAATGATTTAAGTATATTTTTAATAATTATTACCACAATAAAAAAAGGTGATCAATTTGCAAAAAATATGCTTTTTTTTCTTAATTTTCTTTCTTTTTTCTTTTGCGGTCAAGGCTGATTCAATAACGAGCATCGAAGTAAAAAACGGTGTTCTTTCACCAACATTTGACCCAAATAACAACTTGTATTCAATTGATTTAGCAAAAGGCGAAGAGTTTCTTGATTTTAGTTATGAATTACGAGATGAAAACGCTAGTGTTACAAGAAGTGATGAAGAAGATAAAACCGTTCTAACGATTCAAAATACTGATAAAACCCAAGAAGAATATGTCTTTTATATAAATAAAGAAGAAACAACCCCAGTTTTTGCCCCGGTTACCACTTCTGAAAAACAGCCAGAGATTCCTTTTTTAATTGGCTATGTTAGTATTGGTTGTTTATTAATTATCGCCTTATTATTTAAAATATTAATCCTTGGTTTTAAAAAAAGAAAATAAAATGCCATAATTTATATGAATTATTTAAAGATATAGGAAAAGCGGAACCTTTTTCTTTTTTTTGCATATTTATATGTTAGGGACGTAACATGCATGGACATCCTAAGTTGAAAGGAAAAATAAATATGTTAAATGATAATGATTTATATTTTAAAGATTGCTTTACCAAAAATGATGGAAATATTGATTTGAATGTTCATAAGGCAACAATTGAATGCCTAAAAGCAAAAAACAACAAATTTTCTTTAGATAGTGAAGGGAATTTAGTTGTCCAAACTATAACCACTGCCAGTCCGGCTGTAGGAATAACTTTAAATGATGTTTATCCGATTGGCTCAATATATCTTAGTGTTTCGCAAACGAACCCTAGTTCTTTATTTGGCGGAACATGGGAAGCTTTTGCCAATGGTAGAACTTTAGTAGGAATAGATACTCAACAAGAAGAATTTAATACTGTAAATAAATTAGGCGGCGAAAAAAACCATATTTTAACAACCCAAGAAATGCCTAGTCATAATCATAAAAGGCCAAATTCAATTCTTTATAATGGAAGTTCGTCTTGGTGGATAGGTGGAGAAGGAGGAACAACCATAGAAGTAGTTGAAACACCAACAAGTTCTTCTGGCGGAAATCAAGCTCATAATAATTTGCAACCATATATTGTTGTCTATATGTGGAAGAGAGTAGCATAGGTGGTTTTTATGAAAGAATTAATCAATTTAAGAAAACCACGTGAAAAACATTTTTTGCAAGAAAACGGTTTAATTGCTGCCAGAGTGTTTAATGAAGATGTACACTATTTAAAAAATGGTCAATATTTTGAAATAGACAACAACTTAATTGAAACAGATGAATATTTTAAAAATAAAGAAAACAGTTTTCATGTTTTCTTTTATAAAACAAATGATGAAAGATTGTTAACTTTTCAAAAAGAAAAAAACTATGTAAATTTTTTCTTTTTAAAAAACAACAAATTTACTATTGATAATACATCGTATGAAATAACATATCACAATATTCTTTTAAATGTTGATTTACAATATAAATTTCTTCATAATGAAATTAAAGACTATTTAATTATTAAAAATAAAAATGTTGATATTCAAAAACTAAAGTTTAAATTTAAAACCAATATGCAAGTTGTGCTAAAAAACAACATGTTATGTTTTTTGGCAAATAACACTTTCATTTTAAAATTAAAACCCCCAACTCTTCAAGACAACACAAAAAAATTTTATCCCATTCATTATATATTAATCCGAAACGATAATGAATATATTCTTAAATTTAATTTTGATAAAGACATTTTACAAAAAGAAGACTTATATCCGTTTGTTATCGATCCTATTTTATCTACAGATGAGCAAAATAATGTTTATGAAACCTATATTTCTAAAAATAATCCTCATACAAACTATAATGTGGCCGATAAAATAATAGTAGGGACTACTAATACTGATACCTATCGAACTTTAATTAAATTTGCTCTTCCAACAATCGGAACCGGAAGTGAGGTAGTATTAGCCACCGCTAATTTACTTAGCTATCCAGATGATTTTGTAATCGTTAATGACCACTATCCACACGAAACCTTAATGGCTCACGAAATAACCTCAGCTTGGAATGAAGGTGAGGCAACATGGGATAACATGATGAGCAATTATAATGAAAAAGTTGAGCAATTTTTTATTGCGTATCGTAGTGAATATGATGGCTCTACAAACCAAACATTTTTAAGAAATACCGAAATAGACA
>CALVLG010000062.1 GCA_944336815.1 uncultured Bacilli bacterium
TCATATTCTGTATACATTTTGATACCCACTTTCTATTCTAAAATAAGTTTAGCACATCCACGTTTTTTTTGCAATCGTTCTTGGTGTTTTTTAGAACTCATGATATAATCAAAGAAGTAATGGAGGTGGGGAGTTTGCATAAGTGTAAAAAGTTTTTTGGGGGTTTAATTTTTTTGCTTTTGGGATTGGCTCTTTTAGCCTTCCTTTCTTTTGATAAATATTTATTAACTTTACAGAAAGATTATCGTTTGGCAAAAATTGAAAGATACGATAATTTTACAATGTCTTTGCAAAAAGAAAACCGTTGTACTTTAAAAAAGATTGGTGAAGTTAAGGAAACAGAAATTTTTTATTATTGTTTAGAGCGGGTTTATATTCATTATGGTAGTACGACGGAAATTTTAGAAGTTGCTTTGCAAAACGATTTAATAAGTATTAGTGATATTCTAAGTCATACTACAAGAGTAGAAAAAGATTTCTATCATTATAAAAATACGAGACAAGAGACTGAATTTTATCTTTATTTTACAAACAATCAACTTATTTTGATGCCGGATGCAGCTAATAAAGCGCTTTTTTAAGGATGCGGTAATTTAAGAAAACGACAATTATGATGTTTATTATTTCGGAAAAGACTAGGCCATATATGCCTACGCGCAAAAAAGAAAGAATACTCATTATTAAAAGTTTTATAATTGCGCCTAAAAGTGTTATTTTCATTGCATCTTTGGCTTTATTTATGGCTTGAAGGGTGCTTGTTAAAGGAGCTTCTAAGTAAAATAAGACAAAGAATGGAGCAAGGATGAAGATGTAATCACTGCCACGAGTGGTTTTGTATAAAATTTCAAGAAAAAAGTCACGGGTGAAAAAAAGAAAGATGGAAAAAAATAAACCGATGGTAAATGAATATTTTAAGGCTTGGTTCATTCTTTTTTTGACTAAAGTATAATTTTTTAGATTGTAGTATTTACTAATTTCGGGGATTAAAATTTGACAAATAGCTGCGATGAAAAAAGAAGGAAGAGTTAATAAACCAATAGCGTAAGCATTATATGAGGCATACTCGGCTAAGATGTAACTTGATGGGTAGCCAACAAAAAGTAAGATGTTAGTTAATAATATTGGTTCGAGAAAAAAAGCAATATTACCGATAATTCTTCCGGATACACTAGGAATACTGGTGGCAAGTATTTCATTAATGATACTTTTAGACGGTAAAAAATCGTTTTTGGTAAGCATTATTTTTTTGGGTAAATATAGATAAAAAACAAAGATACTTATTATTTCAGTGATGATATTAAATAGAATGTAACTAACAACGCCTAAAATTATACTTTTAGAAACTAGTTTAGGTAATAAAAAGATTAAAAAGATAATTCTTGCTAGTTGTTCAAAGATGTTAGAAACGGTGTTTGGAATAACTTTCATTTTGCCTAAGAAGTAACCTTTTAAAACACTGGTAATACTAATAAATGGAAGGGTAAAAGCCATAGCGTATATTAAAGGGGTTAGGATTTCTTCTTTTAAGAGAGTGCTACTAATAAATGGGGCAAGGAGTAAAACAAGTAAGAGAAGAACAAAGGAAAAAGTAAGGCCAAAAAAAAGAGAAGTAAACATTATTTTGGGGCGGGCCGTTGTTTGTTTACTAATTATTTTAGAAATACTAATAGGAAGGGAAAAGCTAGCTAAAGCGATTAATAAACTAAAGGTGGGACTTACAATGGTATAAAGATTCATACCTTCATCAGTTATGGTTCGGGTGAAAAGAACACGAATGATAAAACTTAATATTTTGGTAATTAAACCGCCAATTAATAATATGAAAATTGACATTTTAAAAGTATCTTTTTTCATCTAATCTTTCCTATTCTTTTATTATGAGCTATAATAATAATATGTTTGGGAAAAAAATATAGAAGTTAAGGAGACTAGCAAATGGAAACATTTACAAACAAAGAAGAACTCTTTAAAAGATTATTGCCAGCTTTAAGGGTAAAAGTTAAAGACATGCATAAAGAAAAAATGCTTTTTGTTAAAGAAAGTGATATATGGGGGTACTTTTGTCATGAAGTTTGGCCAAATAAATATAATTTGACTCTTTGTGAAATGGTTGAAGACATTTTACATACAGATAATTTTAAAATATATCAAAATTTAAAGGATGGACGATATGGAAAAAATCATGGTGAATAAACAAAATAGTATATGTATAAGAGGAAGCAAAACTTTGTATTTTGATCCTTTAGAAATTGGACCTAAACATGATGCTGATTATGTTTTTATTACCCATTCGCATTTTGATCATTTTTCGCTTTTAGCTATTTTAGAAATTAAAAATGATCATACAGTTTTTATTACTCCAAAAGATATTGTGGAAGAACTTTTATCGGTAGGAATTAGGGAAGAATATATTATGGTGGTTAAACCAAACCAAAAATATGTTTTAAAAAATCTTGAATTTCAAACGATTCCAGCTTATAACTTGCATAAAAAAAATCATTTAAAAGAAGCTGGGTGGGTATCTTACATTGTTTCGTTTGATAATATCGTTTATTATATTGCTGGGGATACTGATGTCACTAAAGAAAGCAAAGAAGTTAAATGTGATGTTGCTTTTTTACCAGTTGGGGGAACATTTACAATGGATTGTTTAGAAGCGGCAAGTTTATGTAATATTATTAAACCAAAACTGGCGATTCCAACGCATTATGGGTATGTTGTTGGTAGTTATGCTGATGCCCAAATATTTAAAAAGAAATTAGATAAAAGTATTGCTTGTAAAATATTTATGAAAGAAGAGAAGAAAAATGGAAAATAAAGAAAAAATGTATGAAGAGCTTCTTTCTTTGGCAACGAAAAAATATACGCCAGATGAAGTGGAGCTAATTAAAAAAAGTTATGAATTTGCTTTTTTAAAACATCAAGGAAGAGTGAGACTAAATAAAACAGAATATATGACGCATCCTTTAGGGGTGGCCCTTATCTTGCTTGATTTAGATGTCGATGCTGTTACTATCGCCGCGGCTTTAATTCATGAAACAATTAATCATGCTGATGCAACCAAAGAAGAAATTGAAGAATTATTTGGGAGTGAAGTGGCTTCAATTGTTTATGTTATTTCTAAATTAAATCGGTTAGAACTAAGTGATGACTCCGAACATGCGGCTTTAAATTTACGGAAAATATTAGTTGGCATGAGTGAAGATGTGCGGGTTTTGTTTTTGAAAATGGCTGATCGATTACATAATTTAAGAACAGCGGATGCGTTAGATAAAGAGGCTTTAAAGAAAAAAGTTCATGAAACGATGACGGTTTTAATTCCGATTGCCCATCGCCTTGGAATGTATAAAATAAAAGGTGAGATGGAAGATTTATGCCTTAAATATAGTAAACCTGATGTATATAATGATATTTTAGAAAGATTAAATGCTTCGTTTGAGGAGTTACATGAATCATTAGAAGAAATGGAAGAATCTATTTCAGAAATGTTGATGGAACAAAATATTCCATTTAAAATTAAGAGTCGGGTAAAAAGTGTTTACAGTATATATAATAAATTAAATAACGGCAAAAAATGGGAAAACATTTATGATATTTTGGCTTTAAGGGTTATTGTTGAAAAAGTTAGTGAATGTTATTTAGCAATTGGGCTTATTCATGCTAAATATAGACCTATTCCAGGGCGTTTTAAAGATTATATCGCGATGCCTAAAGCTAATATGTATCAAAGTTTACATACGGGGGTTTTTGGTTCTGATGGTAACCGGTATGAGATTCAAGTTAGAACTGAAGAGATGGATGAGTTTGCCGAGAAAGGGGTAGCTTCCCATTTTGCTTATAAAGAAAAACATTATATAAAAAATGTGATGGAACAACGGTTAGAGATATTACGAAATTTAATTGAAGCTAATGCTTCTTTAAGTGATATTGAATTTGCTAGTGATGTCGAAAATGAATTATTAAATGATTCTATTTATGTCTTTACTCCTAAAGGGGATGTTTTAGAATTACCGATTGGCTCAACGCCGCTTGATTTTGCTTATCGGATTCACTCTGATGTAGGTGATCATTGTGTTCAAGCAATTGTTAATGATACAAGTGTTCCTTTAAACTATGAATTACATAATAACGACATTGTTAAAATAAGAACTAATATGGCCGCGACACCTAATAAAGAATGGCTTAGTTTTGTAAAATCAAGTCATGCTAAAAATAAGATTAAGGCTTACTTTAGTAAACAAGATAAAGAGATGTATACCGAAAAAGGAAAAACTATCTTGGCTAATGAAATTAGAAAAAGAAAACTTTCTTTTGATCAAGTTTTAAGTAATGACAATATTAAGAAAATTTGTAAAGATTTAAAATTAGAAACAATAGATGATATTTATTTTTCAATTGGTTCTTTACGTTATACGGCGGCTTACATTATTAATTTAACAACAGAAGATAAGAAAAACGTTGAAGATATTATGCTTGAGAAAGTATCGCAAAATAATGCGAGTCTTAAAAGTAATAAAAATAGTAACAGTGAGATTTTGGTTGATAATCAAGATGGTATCCTAGTTAATTTGGCAAAATGCTGTCAACCTGTTTTTGGGGATGAAATAGTTGGCTATATTACTAAGGGTGAAGGAGTAACCGTTCATAAAAAAGATTGTCCTAATGTAAAAAATAAAGAAAATCGTTTTGTTAAAGTAGAATGGAATAAAGAAGTTTCGGCTGATTTCTTAACTGATATTGATGTAACAACAGATATTTCTAAAAATTACTTGTTAGATTTAATTAGTAAAGCTACTAGTAAAAAAGTATATATTGATGGGGTTAAAACGAAAAATAAAGAATTAGAAACGGTTTATACTTTGACTTTAAAAGTTAAAGATAAAGAACAATTAGAAGACTATATGAATAGTTTATATGCTTATAAATTTGTTAAAAAGGTGGAAAGAAAATGAGAGTAGTAGTTCAAAGAGCTAAGAATGCTAGTGTTTTAGTTAATGATAGTATTACTGGCCAAGCTAGTTATGGTCTTATGTTGTTAGTTGGTTTTACCAAAGGAGATAATGAAGAAATTATTAAAAAAATGGTTCAAAAAATAATAAAATTACGTATTTTTCCTGATGAAAATGGGGTTATGAATAAAAATGTTTTGGAAGCTGAAGGAACTATTTTATCAATTAGTCAGTTTACTTTATATGCGGATACAAGTAAAGGGAATAGACCTAGTTATCTTCATGCTTTAAACGGGGAAGAAGCAGTTGTTTTATATCAAAATTTTAATGAAGAATTAAAAAAATTTATTCATACTGAAACAGGGGTTTTTGGGGCAGATATGGAAGTTAATTTTACCAATATTGGGCCAACAACCATTCTTTTAGAAATAAATAATTAAGGTAAAAGATTTGAACTTTCTTGATGTTTAAGTCTTTTTTTCTTACAAAAATGTAATGATTAGGCCACTTGTACTTTTAAATCCTCTATGGTAAAATTAAAGATAGATATGG